>JBFKNO010000104.1:0-8822 GCA_041629275.1 Nitrospiraceae bacterium | reverse complement strand
GGAGGCTGAGCCTCCCCTCGGACCGCGTCTCGCCCTGACGCCATCCCCCACGTCACAGCCTCAGCCCCCTGACCCATCGTCTCCGTCGAGGGGCTCTCCGCCTGACGCGAGGGGGTACCCCGACGGTGACAGCCCGTGAACATTCTCTTCGCCGCTTCCGAGGCCATGCCGTTCACGAAGACGGGCGGCCTTGCCGATGTCGCCGGGGCCCTTCCCCGGGAGCTCGCGCGCCTCGGCCATCGCGTCTGCCTCGTCCTGCCCCGCTACGCGCTGATTGACGGCGAGCAGCACGGCCTCAAGGAACGACTGCACCTCAAGGTCCCCACGTTTCTCGGGCCGCTGGACGCGACCGTCGAAGAAACCAGGCTGCCGGATCCGACGTTGCGGTTCGAGACCTGGGCCCATGTGCTCACGATCGGCTACGAGCCGTATTTTGGACGGTCGAGTCTCTACATGGAGGGCGGCAAGGACTATGCCGACAACCTCGATCGCTTCGCGTTCTTCAGCCGAGCCGTCCTCGAGCTCGCCGCGATCCTTGACTCGACGCTGGGCTGGGCACCGCAGATCCTCCACGCGAACGACTGGCAGACCGCGCTCAGCGTCGTCTACGGCACACACCTGTACGCTTCCTCCCCTGTCATTCGGAAGCTCCGCACCTTGTTCACGGTGCACAACGTGGCCTACCAGGGAAGCTTCCCGCAGACCGCATTCCCGAAGACCGGGCTTGGGCCGGAGCTCGCCGGACCTGACGCGCTTGGCCGCGACGGGTCGATCTGCCTGCTGAAAGGCGGCCTCCGCTTTGCGGATTTCCTGTCCACGGTCAGCCCGACCTACAGCCTGGAGATCCAGACTCCCGAGTACGGGTACGGACTGGATGCGGTCGTGCGGCAGCGACGGGACCACCTGGTCGGGATCCTCAACGGCGTCGACACGGTGGCGTGGGATCCGGCGACCGATCCCCACCTCCCGGCCCATTTCACCTCCACCGATCTCTCGGGCAAGACGATCTGCAAGAGGGCCGTGCAGGCAGCGTTCGGCCTTCCCCGCCGGGACGTCCCCCTGCTTGCGGTGGTGTCGCGCCTGGATCGGCAGAAGGGCATCGACGTCGTGATCGCCGCGCTCCCGGAGCTCGTGGCGGAGGATGTGCAAGTGGTTCTGGTGGGAACGGGCGATCCGCAGCTGGAATCCGCCCTCCGCTCATCCGCCCAACGCTATCCCGCGAATGTCGGCGTACGCATCGACTTCGACGAAGGCCTGGCTCACCGCGTCATCGCCGGCGCCGACCTGTTCCTCATGCCCTCGCGCTACGAGCCGTGCGGACTGACCGACCTGTACAGCATGCGATACGGCACCGTGCCCGTCGTCAGGCGGACGGGAGGGCTCGCCGACACCGTCCTGCCCTACTCACCGGCTCGTCCCGACCACGCGGACGCCACGGGCTTTCAATTCGACCAGGCGAGCCCGGAGGCCCTGAGAGACAGCGTGCGGCTTGCGCTCCGCGTCCAGGCCAACGCCGATCGGTGGCGCCGGCTCATGCAGGCGGGCATGGAACGGGACATGTCCTGGGCCGTGTCAGCCGTGCAGTACGTCGAGCTGTACCGCAAGGTCCTGGAGGCGCCGGGGCCCCGCGGGGAGCTTGATCGGAGCGGGTGAGGTCTGGCCTATTGCCAGGTGCGAGGCTTGGCCAGGGGACCTGAGTCCTGTCGGAGGAGTTGGCGAAGGCGTTCGCGCTGTGACGGACGGAGGTTCAGGAACTCGAGACCGAACTCCTCTTCATCCTTCCACCGCACGACGGCGCGCTCGACCCTGAGCGGCCAGTCATAGTCGGGCATGAAGAGCCACACCTCGAGCATGGTTCCCTGTTCCAGCGCGCAGGGACAGCGGACGCGACAGCCGGATTTCGAGATATCCAGGGCGGTGCCCTCCTCCTCGAGATACTGTCCGTCTGTGAAGAAGACGCGAAAATCGGTTGCGGCCCGCTCGTTGACGCGGTCCTCGCGGCGGCGGTCCAGCAACGACGGTGCGCTGGTATCGGCCTCGGGGGGAAGGGTCCCGGCGAAGTTTCTGTCGTCTTTCATGAAGTCGGTTCTCTTTCCATTGGGCATCCGGTCGTCGCGAGCGGCGACACCGTTACGGTAAGTATGGCGCACCCTCCCGGGAAAAGCCTCACCCGACCGGGGGGGAACGACCAGTGATAAAAGCGGTACTCCGAATGAGGAACAAGGGGGAACGCCCAGGCCTGAAATGGCCAGGCTACGTGCTTCGCAGCCTGGCCAATGGGGTTTCGGGGAGAGGGGGCTCTTACTTCATCGTGGTCTTGGCCGCGTCGACGGCCTGACTGAACACCTGCTCGAACTTCCCGACCGCCCGGCCGATCGCTTTGCCCACAGCCTTGCCGGTCTTTCGGGCCGCCTTCCGCGCGGACTTGCCGGTGCGCCGGGCTTTCCTCTTCGCGGTCTTGCCGGCTTTCTTGGCGCGCTTGGCCGTGGATCGGGCGACACTCCGCACGCGTCGGGCTGCCGACTTGGCCTTCCCCTTGGCCTTCCCCTTGACCTTGCGGACCTTGCGCTTGGTCCGCTTCGCGGCACGGGAGGCCTTCTTCTTCACCTTGCGCGTTTTTCGTTTCGCGGCCATCAGAATCTCCTTTCTAGAATGGTGAGGGTGCATCCGCACGACGACGCCCCGCCTGCGCAATATTACAGATCCGGCACGGAGAGGGCAACACGAAAGCGATCCATGCCTCGTCGGCGCACGCGCATCGACACCCCGGCAAGCGGATCATTGACGAGTGAGCGGCACAAGGACCAAGGCAGGCGGGAGGGGAGCGTGATCCCCGCCCAGGAACGGCCGTCGGCTCGGTGAGAATGCACAGGGGAGGGCGTCGGCCCTGACGGTCACTGCGACAGCGTCAACCCCCGGGAAGGCGGGTGCGGGCCCCGCCAGCCGCCGGTCGGCCTCAGCAGGAAGACCGGCGCGAGCGAAGCTCCGGGGTCGTGGCGCAGAGATTGCTCGATGAGTCGCTGCAGGCGCGCTTCGTCCTCGGCCCGGATGCGGATGAACTTGACGCCGAATCTTGTATCCGTCGACCAGACCACCTCGGCGTGATCCACGGCGACCGGGAAGAAGTGTATCGGCAGTAGCAGGTGCAACTCGACCCGGCTCCCTATCGGCATGGGAGTGGCGGTTTCCACAGCGCATCCGGGCCGGGAAAGATTGACCACGACCCCTTCTCCGGCCACGTCCCCTCCGGAAAATGAGCAGGGACAGTGGACTTGGACTCGTGCTGACTGACGGACCTTCATGATTTCCCGTCACCTCCCAGTGGAGAAACCAGCTCGCCCCGCGGGCACGGGATGCGACCCCGCCGGTGTCATGTCATACAGGACTGCGCGTCAGGGACGCTACTGCTCGTTGGAGAGGGCCTGGCAACCTTTCGTAGAGCTACTTTCGGGGGAGGATTGGAGGCCCTCGTTCCAGAGTGTGAGGTTAGGACGTGGAAGGCGTCGTCGGATCCGGCGACAGGCTGTGGCCGCGCCGGACCAGGTACGCGGCCCCGGTCAGGACGATCACGACGCCGACGTTCACGCCGATGTCCAACAGGTACCGATTGAAGATCGCCTCCGACACCTCCGTGAGATGAGCCAGCTCGGCACCGGCCGTCAAGAGGCGCCGGATGGAGGCGATGATGCCGATATTGAGAAAGGGCTCGAGCGTGATCACGTCGGTTTGCAGAAACCGGATGATCGTCCGAAACAGCTCCAGGAGAATGATCACCAGGAGGAGATCATTGACGAGTCTCAAGGATGCCGGGAGAAAGGCCTCCCACCCGGATCGACTGTCCCACACGGACCCCCCGAATGACACCCAGGAATAGACGAACACCAGCATGCCCAGCAGCAGAAAGCTGAACCCCGCCGTGATGTAGCCCCACTGGTCGAGCCAGCGCATCCACGACACCCACTTCTTCAGCCGCTGTTCCCGCTGGTCAGCCATACCGGAAAGCACCCAGTGCTGAGGACTGAGGGCCGAGACGCTCAGTCCTCAGCCCTCATACCTCAGTCCTTCTTCATGCGTGTCCGACCGGGCCGGTTTCGGGGCCCGCATCCTCCGACAGTGGGCCTCGCAACCGGCCGAACTTCATCTCTCGCACGCTCTCCATGGTCAGAGAATGCCCGCAGCAGCGGATTTCCCGGAACCCCGCTCCCCCATCGATGATCATCACGCGCAGGCCGCATGAATCGGGGTACAATTTCTTCTCATCGAGAATGAGCGAGGGCGCCATCGCCCCCTTCCTTCGACCCGCCCGGGACCCGATCTCCGACACCACGTCTTCCTCGGTCAATTCGTTGTCACAGCACAGAATCTTCTCGAATCCCTCTCCGCCCCCCATCACCTTGACCACGAGGCCGCAGCCGTTGGGATGCCGCTTGTGCTCGTCGATGATATCACCTTTCTTGACTCCCATGGTCGACTCCGCTGGACCTTATGCAGTGAACAAGCTGCCAGGCGACAAAGGTGCAACGTCTGTCACGGTCTCACGATGGAACGTTCTCACCCGTTAACTCGCCGGCTGTTGCGCCGCCGCCACGCCGCGCTTCTCGTCCACGAACTGAAACAACACGAGCCCGGCGATGAAAAACACGGCGATCGACAGCACCGCCCATCGATGGCTTCCCGCCAGCTTCATGACCGCGCCGTACACCACCGGTCCGACAACGGCTGCAAACTTCCCCGCAAACGAAAAAAACCCGAAGAACTCGCCTTGCTTGCCAGGCGGCGTGAACCTTCCCAGGAGGGTCCGGCTGGCCGACTGATTCGCGCCCAGGACGGCACCCGCGAAGAACCCGATGAGGTAAAACTGTGCTTTCGTTTGCACCAGCGCCGCACCACACGCAATCCCGATCCACACAATCAGCGTGATGGTGATCGTGAGCTTCGCGCCGATTCGATCCGCGAGGAAACCGAATCCCACCGCGCCCAGGCCGGCCGTGGTTTGCATGAGCATGAAGTAGATAATCAGATCAGCGGGAGAGAAGTCCAGAATTTTGTTCGCGAAGATGCCGGCGAGGAGCACGACCGTATTGATCGCGTCCGTATAGACCAAATAGGCGAAGAGATAGACCACCAGGTCACGGTATCGGCTCAGGTGCCGAACGGTGTCGGCGATCCGTTGGAAACCTTGCCGCCACACCGGCTTACCGGGCCCGACGGGCTCCGGGACTGCACGCTCTCGAAGATACAAGAAGGTCGGGATCGCGCCCAGCAAGAAAAAGGCGGCGGTGACGGCAAAGCTTGCACGGTACAGAGGAAGGTTGGCTTCGCTAAAGCCACCTACCACAAACGGGTAGGCGACGAGGAGGGAGAGCAGCCCGCCAACGTAACCCAATCCCCACCCGTACCCGGAGACACGCCCCATCGCCGAGGGAGTCGTGATCTCGAGCAGAAATGCGCTGCAGAAGACAAACCCGAGATCGAATGCAATATTGGCGAGTCCGAAGAGCAGCAGCCCCGCGAGGATGTCCCCGGCTTGCACGAAGGCGAGCAGCGCCGTGCACGCCACACAGATCACGGTGGACCAGATGAGAAACCGCCGCTTGAGGGCTCGCGCGTCGGCCAAGGCGCCCAGGCTCGGGGACAGCACGGCGACGACGACCATGGACGCCGCGTAAGCCCATGTCCAGTAGAACTCGGCGTCACCCGCCGGAAGATGCCCCGCAACGACCCGCACGAAGTAGACGCTGTAGGCAACCGTGACGATGAGGGTCGTGAAGGAGGAGTTGGCGAAGTCGTACATGCACCAGGCCCAGATTTCCCGTGGCCCGGCGGGCTTGGCGGTCACCGCTCCGCCGTCTGCAGTCTGGGACGTCGCTGGCTGGCTTCGAGGATGGAGGCGAGGAGGGTTTTGTGTGTCTTATTGCCGACGATCTCTTTGGCGCTGCGGGCCTCGGCCGGGAGAGCGGGGAGGAGGAAGCGCTGCTTGATCAGGGCAATCCTGCGGAGCGAGGCCTCGAGCCTGGCCTCGGAGATCTGGCCCTGCTTCACGGCGTTGCCCAGCGCGTCCATCGCCGCCGTGATTCTGCCGCGGTCCTTGCAGAGCAGCAGGATATCGGCGCCCGCCTTGAACGCCTGAACGGCGGCCTCCTCGATGCTGTAGTGGTCGACGATGGCGTGCATTTCGAGGTCATCCGTGACGATGAGGCCCTGGAACTCCAGCTCCCCGCGCAGCATGTCACCCACGATATAGGGGGACAGCGTGGCCGGCCGCCGGTCATCCAGTGACGTATAGAGCACGTGCGCGGTCATCATGCTCGCCAGCCCGTTCTCGATGGCGTGGCGGAAGGGCCGGAGCTCGATTTCCCGGATGCGGTCCGCCGACAATGTCACGGTCGGGAGGGCCTTGTGCGAATCCACCGAAGTCTCACCGTGCCCCGGGAAATGCTTCCCGCAGGCGATCACTTTGTTGTCCTGAAGACCCGCGAGGGTGGCCAGCCCTTGCGCCGATACCTGCGTGGCGCTCGCACTGAAGGCCCGATCCCCGATGATCGGGTTGTCGGGATTCGTGCCCACGTCCAGCACAGGAGCCATGTTCATGTTGATGCCGACCGCGCGCAGCTCGACCGCGGTCGCCGACGCCGCCGCATAGGTCAGCTCCGACGAGTCGCACAGACCAAGGACCGCGCACGGGGGAAAAATCGTAAAGGCGGCGGGGAGCCGGGAGACGCGCCCCCCTTCCTGGTCCACCGAGATGAACAGCGGCTGCGGGCCGGCAAGTTTCTGGAGCTGATTCGTCAGCCGCACGATCTGGTCCGGGGACCGGAGATTGCGCGAGAAGAGAATGACGCCGCCCGGTTTGTACTCCGCCATGAAGCCGGCGAGGTCCTTGGACACGGTGGTGCCCGAAAACCCGACCATGAACAACTGGCCGATTTTTTCACGAAGCGTCAGGGTTCGAGTCATGCGCCTCCAGTCCTCGCTTCATTCAGCAGATAGTGCAGCAGCAGCCTGGTCCCGATTCCCGTCGGGCCCTTCGGGATGTAGGGCCGCTCGCTGTCCCCCCAGTCCGTGCTGGCGATGTCGAGGTGGACCCAGGGGTAGTCGTCCACGAACTTGCTCAAGAACATCGCCGCGGTGATCATCCCCGCCGGACGCCCGCCGATGTTTCGCATGTCCGCCACGTCGCTCTTGAGCTGCTCGAAATATTCCTGCCACAGCGGCATCCCCCAGACGCGCTCCCCGGCCGCCTCGCCGGCTTCCTCGATCCGGCGCCTCAGCGCCTCGTCGTTGGAGAACATCCCGATCGCATGCCGCCCCAACGCCACGATGCAGGCGCCGGTGAGCGTGGCCACGTCGATGATGGCCCGGGGCTTGTACCGCGTGGCGTAGGCCAGACCGTCCGCAAGAATGAGCCGCCCCTCGGCATCGGTATTCTGCACCTCAACGGTTTTTCCGGAAAGCGTTTTCAAGATATCGCCCGGCTTGATGGCCCGACCGCCCGGCATGTTTTCCGTTGCCGGGAGAATACTGATCACGTGCAACGGCAAGCGCAACCGGGCCGCCGCCCGGATCGTGGCGAGGACCTCGGCCCCGCCCGTCATGTCGGCCTTCATCTGCTCCATGTTCTCGGCGGGCTTCAGCGAGATGCCTCCGGTGTCGAACGTGATGGTCTTCCCGACGAGCACGATGGGCCGGGCGTCGCGGCCCTTCCGGCCGGCGCCGGCATATTCCAGGATGATGAACTTCGGCGGCTCGTGGCTCCCGCGGGCCACGCCCAGCAAGGCTCCCATCCCGAGGCGTTCCATATCGCGGCGCTCGAGCACCTTCAGCCTGATCCCGCGCTCTTTGGCGATCGCCTTGGCCTCCTGCACGATCCTGGACGGGGTCATCACGTTGGAGGGATGGTTGCACAGGTCGCGGACCAGCCACGTCGCCTCCGCGCTCGCGCGCCCGCGCCTGACGCCCTCCTGCACGTCCTTGAGAAGATCCGCGCGTCCCGCGATCACGGTCAGCCGTGTCGGGCCCTTCCGGTGGTTATTGTCTTCCGTTCGATACTCCCGAAATTCGTAGCCGCCCAGCGCCGCGCCTTCGACCATGGCCTGCGCCACCTGAATCGGCCCGGTGCGAGGGATACCGAGATCGGGCAGCACCGCGTGGAACGAACCCGCGCCGAGCTGGCGCACGCGCTTCGCGGCGGATCCCATGGCCTGCCGCGCGGCATCGAGCCGCATCTCTTTCTTCTTTCCGAGCCCCACGAGCAAGACGCGCTTCGCGGGAATCTTGCCCTGGGTGTGAAACACCGCCGTCTGGTTGGCCTTGCCGTCGAATTCACCGCCCTTGATGAGCCCGCGCAGGACCCCGCCCAGCGCCCGATCGACCGCGGCCGCCTCGTGCCGGAGCTCGCGCTCGCCCTCGAATTGCAGGAGGACAAGAACCTCGGCCGCTTCGGCCTCGGCTCGCCCCTGCTTGACCTTAATATCACTCAACGCCATCCACCACTCCTTGATCGAATTCCAATCTCTTGTTTTCCTTTTTAATTTTTCCTTTTGCCTGTAGCCCTCAGACTCCGCGCATATGAGGATCCCAAATATGCTTGTGCAGCTGCATCTGGAACCTGACCGGCAGGCGATCGGCGAGAATCCACTCCGCCAGTTGCCGAAGATCGAGCTCGCCGAACACCGGGCCGAAGAGCACGGTGCAGCGCCGGGTTAGATCGTGTCGCCCGACGAAGTCACGGGCCCACTCATAGTCCGCACGATCCTTGATCACGAACTTCGCCTCATCCTTTGTCGCCAGGACGGGCACGTTCTCCCAGCGCATCCGATCGG
>JBFKNO010000103.1:0-8823 GCA_041629275.1 Nitrospiraceae bacterium | reverse complement strand
CTGCCCTTGCCGGGAATGCCGTGATAGGGGGTGATGATCTTGTGGAGGGCGCTTTGCTTGTCGCTGATGAGCATGGTGCCCAGGTCGACGACCGTGCGGGCGACCACGTCCGGGGTGCCGTCCGTCGACCCACCGTCCGAATTGACCAGGACCGCCCGGAGGCCGGGGAAGTACTTCGCCAGGCCGGCGCTCGCGGCCCGGACGACATGACCGATGGTGTCGGCGTTGTTGAAGCTCGGAATGCCGACGAGGATGTCGGCCTCCCCGATCTCTGAGACTTTCGCCTCTGTGTCGGGCGTGAGGGGGGTGCCCGTCGTCCCCGTCGAGCTCATGCCAGGCCCTGCTTAGTCTCTGGCGCCGCGCACGAGAAGGGACGTGAGCGTACTGCCGAGCAGCAGCCCGCCGAAGAACACAAGCCCCAGGGCAAGGGCGTTGAACCCGACCCCCGAGCTTCGATAGAGGCGGGACCATTCGAACGGCCGGTCTTGCTGGCGGACATGGGCCTCCGCTCCCAGCCATTCGTCCTCGGCGGCGTCGCCGATCGTGGGCACCCGTTTTAACGCGTAGCGACGTGCTCGTGCTCGACTCATACTCATACGGCTCGCTCCAATAGGGCCACGGGGAAATGCGCCAGGACCTCTCCGACCAGGAGCATCTGTCGGTCCTCCGCGCTGGTGGTCGTCAGTTCCTCTCCGGTCAACAGATTGCGATAGCGGGACCCCGCCCGCCAGGACGGGACCGGAATCTGGGTGTCCTCCCACACGCCTTTGCCGATGGGTGGCCCCAGGGTGTCCCCCATCAGCCCGGCCACCAGACGTGGCGCCACCGCGACGATGGCCAGTTCCCCGGCGATCCTGGCGAAGCTGCACACGCGGTCTTTCCTTGCGCCCGTTGCCTCCAGGGGGACGTAATCGCCTTCCCGGAAGAGGGGAACGTGAGCGGCCCGGTACCGAAGCCCGGACATCGTCACGTAGAACTTTATTCTACCATCTTGCCGGGAATCCAAGAGCTCTTGCGCCAATTTCAACCGCGCGGCCTCGGTGCGGTCGGCCTCCTTCAGAAGGTGCTCCAGCGTCTTGGCCTGGCCCACATAGTCGACCGGACGCCGGTTGTCCGGATCGACCAGGCTCAGGTTCCAGCCCTCGGTTCCCTGGTAAAAATCGGGGACTCCGGGCGCCAGGATCTTGATCAACACCTGGGACAGGGCATTGTACATACCATATTCGGAGACAAGATGCTGAAAAGAAGCGAGGTCCTCGAGAAATGGGTTGGCCTGGGCCCGATCGAGGACGTGCTCGACGAAGGACTGCACGGCATCCTCGTAGGCCTGGTCGGGATTGACCCAGCTCGTGTTGACCTTGGCCTCCTTCAAGGCCTTGGCCATGTACCCTTGGATCCTGCTCACGAAGGCGCCGTGCTGCCCGTCGTCGAGCGTGCCGAATGGCTGGGCCCCGATCAGCGTCTGGTAGAAGAGATATTCCTCGTTGGGATCCGGCGCGACGCGCCCGTCGACCTCGGACTTCCATTTCTTGTTCAGCTTGGCCCATCGCGAGACGCGTGCCTTCCATTCCTTCGGAATCTCGGAGAGGACGTTGATTCGTGCACGCACGTCCTCGCTTCGCTTGGTGTCGTGGGTCGACGTCGCGGACAGCGCATGCGGCCATCGCGCCTGGCGCTCCCGCATGTGCTTGTGAAAGCCGGCCAGGGTGAGACCGAAGTGGTCCGGCTCGCCGCCCACCTCGTTCAATGAGACGAGGCGGTTATAGATGTAAAAGGCGGTATCCTCGATTCCCTTGGCGGTCACGGGGCTCGTCACCTGCTGGAATTTCATGATGAATCGCAGCACCTCCTCGCGGGCGAGACGCTCGGCTTCCTCGGCCGGGTTGAGCAGGAGGTCGCGGACGAAATCGAACACCAGGCCGCTCAGCGTCGGGTTCTTTCGCTTCGCTTTGGCCACCGCTCGCCGGATGTACGCACGATCGCGTTCGAGCACGACCTCCGTACGTTCCGTCACGTACGTCCGGTAAACGGGGAACGAAGCGATAATCTCTCGAATAGCCAGCGTCAGGCTGTAGAGCGTGAAGTCCCGCGACCAGCGGTCCCGCTCCGACAGGCGATTCAACTGATGCCCGAGGGCGTTGATCTCGCTCGCCATGGTGGACCGCATGATGAGCTTCTTGGCGTCGTAGGAAAGCTCCGCCAGTGAAATGCGCTGATGGACGAACCGCGTATAGATCTCGTCCATGGCCCGCTCGCAGGCGGTGTCTACGAACAGCCCATTCAGGACGTTGAGAAAATCATAGCCCGTGGTTCCGAACACCGGCCAGCCCTCGGGAAGGTCCTCGTCTGTTCCGAGAATTTTTTCCACCACGACATACAAGGGGCGACGGGAATCGGTCGTGGGCGGGGACTGGGACTGCAGTTCCTTCTGCGCCCAGGTCTGCAGGTGCCGCAGGTAGATGCCGGGATCGTTCAGACCGTCGACGTGGTCGATGCGAAGGCCTGTCACGGCCCCCTCTTTGAGCAGCCGAAAAATCAGGGCATGCGACTGGCGAAAGACCTCGGGGTCCTCCATGCGGATCGCGGCCAGCTCGTTGATGTCGAAAAATCTGCGGAAATTGATTTCCTCGGAGGCGACTCGCCAGTACGCCAGGCGATACGCCTGATCGTTGACCAGCTTGTCGAGGAGATCGAAGCTCTCCGGATCGCCCTTCGTCCCGTTGAACAGCCGGACATTGTCCTCGATGAACTGTTTGAGGATCGGGCTGTCGCTCACGACTGCGGCCAGGCGGCGCTTGATGACCTCCTTCTCCCGCCGGCGCTCCTGGATCAGCGCAGGATCCCGCTCCCGGCGCGAGGGGAGATGCTGGAGCGCCGTGATGATGCTTTGCAGCTCGTGCAAACGCGAGTCACCGGCTCCCATCTGCTCGATCAGCGCGCCCAGCCGGTGGGTCAGCACCGACGCGGACGGCTTCGGGTCGACGGGCAGTCGGTGCTCGTAGTAGCGAAGGAGGAAGCTGCCGTTCTCATAGACCAGGATGATTTCCTGGTTCTCCAGGACCTTGCCGTACAGATCGCCGAGAATCGGCAGCAGCACCTTGTCTTCCAGCTCCCGTTTGATGGGCCGCCAGTCGATGTCGAAGAAGCCGGCGTAGGGCGAACTGGGGCCGTTTTCCAACACATCCAGCCACCAGGGGTTGAGCTGCTTGTCGATGCCCATGTGGTTGGGCACCACGTCCAGGATCTGCCCCATGCCGAACCGATGCAGCTCCTCGACCATCTGCTGATAATCCGCCTCCGAGCCGACCTCCGGGTTGAGCTGGGTGGGGTCCACGACGTCGTACCCGTGGGTGCTGCCCGGTGTGGCTTTCAAATACGGGGAGGCGTAACAGTCGGAGATGCCGAGGGTGTGGAGATAGGCGATGATTTGCCTGGCGTCGGTGAACGTGAAGGAGCGGTTGAATTGCAACCGGTATGTCGAGATGGGGATGCGGGGCTGAGGCCGGGTCTCCATGGGCGGCGTCCGCACCGTCTACTGAGCCGAGCCCACGGCGCGATCTCCGATGGAGCGACCGCGTGACAAGACCACCAGGCCGGATTTCGTCACGTGGTAGCTCTTTCGGTCGTCCGCGTGATCGTAGCCGATTTCCCTCCCGGCCGGAATTACGTTGAATCGGTCCGCCACGACCCGCCGGAGCCGCGCTTTGGAGCCGATGATCGAGCCGTCGCCGATCACGCACTCCTCGATCTTCGCGCCATGGTGGACCCGGACATTGCGACCGAGGACGGAACGGCGAATGTCCGCCTCAACGACCTGGCTCCCCTGCCCGATCATGGCCTCGTCGATCTGGCAGCGGACATAGCTGGCGCTGGGCCCGTCGTAGGCGTCGGTCAGGATGGGCCATTCCTTGTTGCGAAGGTCGAAGATGGGCGACTCGCCGAGGATGTCCATGTGAGCCTGCCAGTAGCTTTCGAGCGTGCCCACGTCACGCCAGTATCCCGCTTCCTCGTAGGCGTGGACGCCGGGGATGTCGTTGGTCCGGAAATTGTAGGCGTAGACGCGATGCGCGCTGATCAGGTGGGGAATGATGTCGCGGCCGAAGTCATGCGATCCTGGTCTCGCCGCATCCTGCTCGAGGATCTTCAGCAGAATCTCCGTCTCGAACAAATAATTCCCCATGGAGGAGTAGGCCTGCTCCGGATCGTTGGGCATCGGCTTGGGCTGCTTGGGCTTCTCCTCGAAGCCGACGATCCGATCCTTTCCGTCGGCTTCGATGATGCCGAAGCCCTTGGCGGCATGGAGCGGGACGGGGAGCGCGCCGACCGTCACGTCCGCCCGGTTGGCCGCGTGGAACCGGACCATCTGATCGATGTCCATACGGTAGATGTGGTCCGCTCCGAAGACGGCCACGAGATCCGGCCCGAAGTCGCGGATCAGGTTCAGGTTCTGATACACCGCGTCGGCGTTGCCTTCGTACCAGCCCCCGCGCGCCTTCATCTGGGGGGGCACGACGGTGATGAAGTCCTCCTTGATGCGCGCACCGATCCGCCAGGCGCGCCGCAGGTGCTCGATCAGCGACTGCGACCGGTATTGCACGAGGACGTACATCGCCTTGATGCCGGAGTTCAGAAAATTGCTCAGCACGAAGTCCACGATGCGATATTTTCCGCCGAAGGGCACCGCGGGTTTGCTCCTGAGCTCGGTGAGCGGCATCAATCGTTCGCCCTTGCCGCCCGCCAGGATCATCGCCAGGACCTTGTGGCGTTTTCTGCGCTCGACTAGCATGGCAGAGCCCTTTCACATGATCGCTTGAAGACTGCGTTCGAGCCTCGACTGAATCTGCTCGCGATTTTTGGGCCATTCCCCATGCCCGTTGAAGAGGAGATGATGGGTGAGGAGCCCGAGGGTGAATGCCGACAGTGCCAGCGCAAATTCGCGTGCCGTGATGTCCGCCCCGTCGTCTTGGGGGAGCGCTGGGGCAATGAGATCCCCCAGTCGGTCGAGATGGGATTCGTAGACCCGCCGCAGGGTGCGCATCGAGTCGATCCTGAACTGCAGCAGACCTCGAACCTGGTGGAAAAGCAGCAAGTATTCCTTGTGCCGTAGGTGGAAGTCAATCTTCGCCTGGATGATGTGGGTCAGCAGGTCCGGCCCCGGGGCCGTGTCGCGCACCGCTTCTTCAATGCGACTGAGGAGGTCGTCCAGCCCCTGCTGCAGCAGGACCTCCAGTAGTTCCTCCTTCGTCTGGAAATACTGGTAAAAGGTGCCCTTCCCAATGTCGGCCCGCTCCGTGATGTCCTCGATTTTCGTCCAGTAGATGCCTTTCTCCTGAAACAGCTCCAGCGCGACCGCCAGCAACGCCTTCCTGGTTTTTTCCTTACGCCGTTCGACCCTCGAGGGCGCAGTCTGTAGCATCCTCTGCTCCTTGCCGGCCATGGTGTGACGCCCGTCTTCGTGGCTCAGCCTTCTCCCGGACGGTCCCGCGCAGCGTGTCGACTTACTCAGGAGCTTGGTCCAGCTATTTCACCAACCGTTTTCCCCGATCGACCACGCCTCCAATGGCCCCCTCCATCACGTCTTTCGCATCCTCGGCCATGTGGGTCGCGTCCTCTTTGAGGTCCTCCACGAAATTGGTGATCTGCCGCCGGGTCCGAGCGCCGGACTGTGGCGCGATCAAGAGTCCGGCCCCGACCCCCACTATCAGGCCGGTTGCAAAAGCCAAGCCTCCTATAATCAACAACTTAGCATCATCTTCCATTGCCAAACCCCTCCTTCCTCAACCAACGCTTGCGTATATCCTGCAGAGGCTCGAAGGGCCTCCTCCTGGGGGTGAATACTACGTCGTAACTGACCGGTTAGTCAACCATGAAAGATGAATCAGGTGTAGGCTGCAACCAGGCCTCCTTCTGCGCTCAGAGCCAAGCTGACGCCGGCCGTCCCGACCTGGGCCGAGACGAGGCTTTGACTTGCCGGTCCGTCCTTGCTACGTTCGCCGCCAAGCACCGTGATTCGAAATCCCCTTCAGCGACACGCCAAGCCGATTCTGTTCACCCCGCAGGAGTTGAGGCCGGGCCGAACCGTCCTCGTGCGGGCGAGTTTGCTCGTGGGCATCCTCTTCCTTGTCTTCCTGGTCCTCTTGCTCGATCGGGACGGGCTCCGAGACAACCTCGACGGGGAGGTTTCGGCGACCGATATTCTGTACTTCACCATGGTGACGATCACGACGGTGGGCTATGGGGACATCGTGCCGGTGACCGCCCGCGCGCGGCTGATCGACGCCTTTTTCCTCACCCCCGCGCGGTTCTTCGTCTGGTTCATCTTTTTGGGCACGGCCTATCAACTCGCCGTGCGTCGCTACGTGGAGGAGTATCGCATGGCCACTCTGCAGAGCCAGCTGGCAGAGCACGTGATCGTCTGCGGCCTGGGCCGTACGGGGCTCTCCGCCGTGAAGGAGATGTTGGCGAAGGGCAAGGATCCGCAAAAGATCCTCGTGGTCGATTTGAGCGAGGACCGCGTCAAGCTGGCGATTCAAGTGGGCGTCGTCGCGATTCGCGGCGATGCCACGAAAGAAGCCGTGCTCAGGGATACGGTCCTCGACAAGGCCCGGGCGTTGATCGCGTCGGCGGGCCGTGACGACACGAACGCGCTCATCCTCCTGACCGCGCGCCATCTCAATCCGTCCCTTCGGATCATCGTGAGCGTGAATGAGGACGAGAATGTCAAGCTGTTCCGCCAGGGGGGTGCGAACGCCATCGTCGCGCCGGCGAGCCTCGGGGGGTTCCTCGTGGCGGGCGCGGTGGATCAAGCTCACTGCGTGGAGTATTTCGAGGACCTGCTGACCTCGGGGGGACGCGTCACCCTCGTGGAACGCGTCGTCGGGCCGGAGGAGGTCGGCAAGCGCGCAGCAGACCTGTTTCCGGAGGTCCTGCTGCGTGTCTATCGCGAGGGAACGGTCCTGTCGCTCTGGGAGTTTCGCGAGGAGGGGCGGCTGAATGAAAACGACACCATCCTCCTGCTCATTCCCGTCACGCCGGCCCCGCCGCCTCCGTGACCTCGGCGGCCTGGTCGTAGGCCCAGCCGAACTCCGCCCCGAGAATGAAGACCGTGCAGGCGTAGTACAGCCAGAGGAAAAAGAACAGGAGGCCGCCGAGGGCGCCGTAGACGGGCGCGTAGCTCTGCGCGAATTGCACGTAGAGCCCGAAGCCCCACTTCGACAGATGAAACAGGCCGGCGGAGGTCAGCGATGCGACGACCAGCGCCGCCCACGTGACGGTGCGAGCGGGAAGATAATAGTAGAGCAGATAGAAAAGGAGAAAGGTAAACACGAAGCCGGACAGGTCTCCGAGCACCTGCCATCCCGGACGCAGAATGTGGTCGAGATCAGGAAGCGCGGGGGTGAGGCTTCGGATCAACGAGAGCAGCCACGACGTGGCGATGGCCAGCATCAAGAGCAACCCCGTGGCCAGCATCACCAGGAAATCCACCCCCTTCCCTTTCAGGAAGCCCCGCCTCTGTTCGGCGCGGAAGACTTTGTTGAGCACCAGGCGCGCTGAGCCGAAGACCAAGCTTCCAAACGCGAAGAACAGCACAAATCCCAGGATGCCGAGAAAGCCGCGGTTGGCCACGATCGTCTCGGCGTTGTCCATGACGACTTTCTGCTTTTCGGGGGCCAGCACGTCGAGCACGCTTTCGAGCTGCGCCATGGCCTTGTCTGGATCCGGAAACGCGTATCCGAGGACCGACACGATGATCAGCATGAGGGGAACCATGCACAGGAGGAGATCGAAGGCGAGCCCCGAGGCGAGGAAGATCCCGTCATCGGCGAAGTAGCCGCGGACGGACTGTCGGAGCGCACGCCAGGCCCGACGACCGAGGGAGGGACAGGTCATGGGGGGCTCGTAGGCGTCGGCGGCGCGTTTGTGGCGCCGACCGGCGTGGCGTTGTCCAGGTTGTAACTCTCCACGACGGCGATCCCAACCGCGACGACAAGCGGCCCGGCGACGATGCCGAGGAGGCCGAACAATTTGATGCCGCCGAGGACGCTGAAAAAGACCAAAAGGGTGTGGATCTTCGACGCGCGCCCGACGGAGATGGGCCGGACGAAATACTCCACGACTCCGATGAGGAGACCGACCGCGCAGAGCGCGAATACCTTGCCGTAGGCAGCCTGGGAAAACAGATACACGGCGGCCGGCGCCCAGATGAGAGAGGCGCCCACCACGGGCAGGTAGGCCAGGAATCCCATGACCACGCCCCACAGGACCGGCGAGGGGAGCCCCGTCAGCCAGAATCCGATGCCGCCGATCACGCCTTCGAGGACCGCGACCAGGGTGTTTCCCCAGATGGACCCCTTGACGACCTGCCCGAATCGCTGGAGGACGACATGCTCACGCTGGAAGGGGAGGGGCAGATTCTCGCGCGCCCACTGCACCAGCGCGTCGCCGTCGCGAAAGAGATAGAAGCTGCAGATGAGAGTGATCCCGAGCTGGACCATCGCCAGGAGCATGTTCTTCGCGACGTTGGTCAATTGCAGCACGAGCTCACGGCCGAGCTGGGTCAGGTTTTGGGCGATGGCGGCGCGGATGTCGGTGCCCGTGGCGCGCTCCAACTCCTGGAACCGCGCCACGACGGAGGCCACGATCGGATAGTCCTGCCATCCGTCGCGAAACATGCCCTCCCCCGTCTTGACCTGGCTCGCGACCACGCGGAACGTTCTCGTCAGGTCCTCCGCGATGAAGAAGGAGAGATAGAACAGCGGCAGGATAATGCCGAGCGTGACGGCCACGCACATGAGGAACGCGCTGGTGCTCGTGCGCCCACGG
>JBFKNO010000102.1:0-8837 GCA_041629275.1 Nitrospiraceae bacterium | reverse complement strand
GCTTCTCCACGTAATTCCGGTCCTGGATGGTCGAGATGATGCTGGCGTAGGTGGAGGGGCGGCCGATGCCCTTTTCTTCGAGCTCCTTGATCAGGAGCGCTTCGTTGTATCGGGGCGGCGGCTGCGTGAAGTGTTGCTTGGGCAGCAGACCCGGCACCGTCTGCCCCTCCGCCTCCACGAGGCGGAGACGCTCCCCTTCCTGGAGCATGGGCAAGGTGCGCTCGGTGTCGTCCTCGGCTTCCTGCTCGCCGGTCGGTCGCCGGGAAGGCGGCACGATATCCCGGCCTTCCATGTAGATCGCCTGGTGGCCCGGGAACTTCACGACGGTACCGGTCGCGCGGAAGATATAGCGATCGTCGACCCCCTGGGGCTGGCAATCGACCCGTGTGACTTCCATGATGGCCGGCGCCATTTGCGAGGCGACGAATCGGTTCCAGATGAGCTTGTAGAGCTGATATTGATCCTGCTCGAGGTACGACCGCATGGACTCGGGGTCCCGGCGGACCGAGGTCGGCCGGATCGCCTCGTGGGCCTCCTGCGCGGCCTTCTGGGTCTTGTACACGGGGGGGCTCGCGGGGAGGTAGTCCGCTCCGAAGCGCTCCCGGACGAGTTGCCGGGTCTCTTCCACAGCCTCGCCGGCAATCCGCGTGGAGTCGGTCCGCATGTAGGTGATGAGTCCGACCGGGCCCTCCGTCCCGATTTCCAGACCCTCGTAGAGCTGTTGGGCCAGGGTCATCGTCTTCTTGGGACTGAACCGCAGCTTCCGGGCGGCCTCCTGCTGCAGGCGGCTCGTGATGAACGGTGCGGTCGGATTTCGCTTCTTTTCCTTCCGCTCCAGCGCGTGGACGACGAAGTCCTTGCCCTGCACCGCGTTGACGATCCGGGTGGCCTGGTCCTCGGCGCCGATCTCCGCGTCCTGACCGTTGATGCTGTGAAGCTTCGCCTCGAACGCCGGCGGGTTCGATCCGGCCAACGTGGCCGTGATCGACCAGTATTCCTCGGCCCGGAACGCCTCGCGCTCGGCCTCCCGGTCGCAGACGAGCTTGACCGCGACGGATTGCACGCGTCCCATGCTGAGACCACGGCGAACCTTGGTCCACAGGAGCTGGCTTCCCTGGTAGCCGACGATGCGGTCCAAGACGCGCCGGGCCTGTTGCGCGTTGACCAGGTTCATGTCGATATCCCCCGGGGATTGCAACGCGCGCTTGACCGCCGACTCCGTGATCTCGTTGAAGAGCACGCGAAAGATCCTTCGATCCTTGGCCTTCGCCTTCTTGGACCTCCCGTCCAGCTCCTCGGCGATGTGCCAGGCGATCGCCTCCCCTTCCCGGTCCGGATCCGGCCCCAGGTAGATCTTGTCCGCCTCTTTGGCCTTCTTCTTGATGTCCGCGAGGACGTTCGCCTTGCCCTTGATGGTCACGTAATGGGGCTTGAAGTCGTCCTCGAGGTCCACGCCGAGCTTGCTCTTGGGCAGGTCCTTCAGGTGGCCCACCGAGGCCATCACGTGGTACTTGCGGCCCAGGTATTTCGTCAGCGTTCGGGCCTTGGCGGGGCTCTCGACGATGATCAGGGATTTGGCCATGACAATACGACTCGTGTGAATTCCGACTTTCTCAGCCTAACGCCGTCTGCATCCTAAACCGAGAACATGCAACATTTCACTTTTTTTCTCATTTTCAATCATTATACCCGAACCGAGCGATGTCCCGGCAAGCGACGCGCCAATCCCCGCAGCTCCATCGCAAGGAGCAGGCCGTTGACAGTTCCCGCCGGCAGGCCGCTTTTCGTGATCAGCTCATCGATCGGGGTCGGCTCGAAGGACAGCAGGTTGTACACCAACGATTCCTCGCCATCGAGCGGCGTTGCGGCCGGGACGCCCGATCCGGTGCGCTGCGCGAGCCGGTCACGAGCAGGCGCGTCCAGCTGCGGGAGCAGCTCCTCGATAATGTCCTCGACGCGTTCGACCAGCTTCGCCCCCTGCTTGATGAGCCCGTTGGGGCCCCGGCTCTGCTCGGCATGGATCGGACCCGGAACGGCGAAGACCTCGCGTCCCTGCTCGGCGGCCAAGCGGGCGGTGATCAGCGACCCGCTGCGCGTCGCCGCCTCCACGACGAGCACCCCGAGGGACAACCCACTGATGATTCGGTTGCGCCGGGGAAAATGATGCGCGAGCGGTGCGGCCCCCCAGGGCAATTCAGAGAGCACGGCCCCCCGGGCCTCGATCTGTTGCCGCAAGGCCTTGTGCTCCGAGGGATAGGTCTGATCAATGCCGCAACCGAGCACGGCCAGCGTGCGACCGTCCCCCTCCAACGCCCCACGATGTGCCGCCCCGTCGATCCCGAGTGCCAGGCCACTCACGACGGTCACCCCGGCTGACGCCAGCGCCCGGGCCAGTTGGTGGGTCACCAGGCAGCCGGCCGTGGTGGGGTGCCGCGTGCCGACCACGGCCACGGCGAGCTCGTCGGAGGGCTTGAGCGTGCCGCTGATGGCGAGAAAAGGAGGCGGGTCCGGAATCGTCCGCAGCCGGGGGGGATAGGCCTGATCGAGGCAGGTCACGACGGTGATGCCGGCGCGGTCCAGCGCCTCTGCCTCTCGCGCGATCCATCGCTTGGTCTCGGCGTCCGGTGGGGTGCCCACGACCTGCGCCATCGCCGGGGCCAAGCCGACCGCCTGCTCGAGCCCGCGGGGCGACGCCGAGAGGACGGCCTCCGCGGAGCCGAAGGCTTCGACCAGACGCACGATCGTCCCGTCGTCGAGCCCCCGTTTCGATCGGAGCTCGAGCCACGCGGAGAGGCGGTCCCCGTTCACGACGCCGAGCCCTCGACAGAGACACGGCCGGTTCCGGGGGTCCTCCCGGGTTTACCATGGTCAGAGCCGAAGCGAGCCACACTCCACGACCGCGCCTTACAAGGCTACAATGTCGAACTGCTCCAGATGCAGGGCCGAATCCGCCTTCACGACGATCTTCGTCTGATACTCGCGCTCGAGCTCCTCGATCCCCTGATATTCCTCCTCCAGCAGGAGCGCGGCCACATGCGGATGCGCCCCGACCACGATCTTTTGTTCATCGGTCAGGGGACCGAGCCGGCGAATCTCTCGAAACACGTCATAGGCCACGCTCGTGGGCGACTTGGTATAGCCCCGCCCCTCGCAGTAGTGGCACGGCTCCGACAGCGTGCGAAGCAGGTCCTCGCGAACCCGCTCGCGGGAGATCTCGATGAGTCCAAGGTCGGAGATGCGCGAGACGCGCGTGCGCGCCTTGTCGCTGGCCATGGCATCGACGAGCGCCTGGTACACCCGCTCCCGGTTTCGTTCGCGCTCCATGTCGATGAAATCGATGATGATGATCCCGCCGATCCCCCGCAGCTTGATCTGGTAGGCGATCTCTTTGACCGCCTCGAGGTTGTTGCGGAAAATCGTCTCTTCCTGGTCCCGCTTGCCGACGAATCGGCCGGTGTTCACATCGATGACGGTCATGGCCTCTGCATGGTCGATGACGATGGAGCCGCCTGACTTGAGCCACACCTTCCGGCTCAAGGCCCGCGAAATCTCCATCTCGATGCCGAGATGGTCGAACAAGGGTTCTTCCTTGTTGTAGTAATGCACACGCGAGGCCTGCTCGCTCAGGATGCGCTGCACGAAATCCTTGACCGCCTCATACTCCTCCTTGGAGTCGATCGTCAGGCGCTCGACCTTTTTCGTGAACAGATCCCTGACGATCCTGAACGTCAGGCTGAGGTCGGCGTGCAGCAGTCTGGGAGCGGGAAACTGCTCGCGCTTCTTGAGCGTCTCCTGCCACAAGGCGGTCAGAAACTCCACGTCCGAGCGGAGCTCCTCCTCGCTGACCCCCTCGCTGACCGTGCGGACGATATACCCATGGCCGGGCTGCCGCAGACGTTTGACGATATCCTTGAGCCGCGCCCGTTCCTCGTCCCTCGAAATCCGACGGGACACACCGATGTGCTCCACATTCGGCATGAACACGAGATAGCGGCCGGGCAGCGAGACGTAGGTGGTCACACGGGGTCCTTTCGTCCCGATCGGCCCCTTCGAGATCTGCACCGTCAACTCCTGGCCTTGCTCGAGCACTTTCTCGATCGGCGGGGTGGATTGGCGGCGAGGTTTCGGCACCTCCTGGCTCTTCTCATCCAGGTCGCTATCGATCAGCGTATCGCCGAGCTGGGTATCCATGGACAGGTCCGACGCATGCGTGAAGGCAGCCCGATCGAGACCAATGTCGATGAAAGCCGCCTGCATGCCGGGCAAGACCTTGAGCACCTTGCCCTTGTAAATATTCCCGACGAAGTCCCGATTCTTGGCCCGATCGATGTAGACATCGGTCATGACGCCGTTGTCCAGGACCGCGGCGCGAACTTCTTCTCGGGTGACACTAATAGCAATTTCAAGTCCCATACACACTCTCCTGGGCAGTCCGGCTGCGGCGGTGTCCGCACTGAAACCCTCTCCACGCTTGTGGCGCGCGACAGGGTCCCGGTATCACACCGGTGCAGCGCTCCCGACTGCCCGTCTAAACACGGTGATTCGGCTGGCTGTCTCTCCCACCCCCTCGATTCGGGGTCGACCTCGAACAGCCCACTATCCTTCAGTAAAAAAGCGACAATCTTCGCCGCTTGATATTCAGCAACAACCCCAGCGCGGCCAATGTGGTGACGGTCATGCTCCCGCCATAGCTCATGAGCGGGAGCGGAATACCCACGATCGGAAACATGCCCATGGTCATGCCCATATTGACAACCATCGAAAACGAGATCATGGCGATGACACCGCTTGCCAAGAGCGTGCCCAAGGGGTCCTTGGCGCGCTCGGCGATGTCCATGCACAAAAGGATGAGGGCCACGAACAACCCCAGCAGCACCAACACGCCCACGAAGCCCCATTCCTCCGCGTAGACGGCAAACACGAAATCCGTATGGCCCTCCGGCAGGAATTTGAGCTGGCTCTGCGTCCCGCCGTACAGCCCCTTTCCCAAGAGCTCACCCGATCCGATGGCGATCCTGGATTGCAGCGCGTGGTAGCCCTTTCCCCCGGTGTCGTAGCTGGGGTCCATGAAGGCCATGATGCGCTCGCGCTGGTAGTCGTGGAGGGCGCCCCAGACCCCCTCCCACACGAACGGGAACAGCATGAGGAAGAAGAGCAGGATGAGGTCCAGCGCCTTGGAGCGCACCCCTACCACCAGCATGATTGCGACGTAAATGGCGACGAAGCTGAGGCTGCTCCCGAGGTCGGGCTGCCTCAGAATGAGCAAGAGGGCCGGCGCCATAATGAGGCCCGGCATCACGACCCGTTGCAGCCAGCCCTCGCGCGGCGCGGACGTGTAATAGGTGGCCAGGACGAGGACCAGCACGAGCTTGGCGAACTCCGAGGGCTGAAACGCGAAGGGTCCGATCGGAATCCATCGCTGCGCGCCATGACTCGTTTTTCCGACGATCAAGACGACGACCAGTAAGACCAGGGTCAGCGCGTAGAGGGGGTACGCCAGGCGGGCGATCTTGTGATAGTCCACCAGCAACATCGCGGCGAAGGCAATCCCTCCCACGATAATCCATAGCACCTGTTTGGCGTAGATCGGCACGCCGACGTCCGACTGCGCGTAGGTGATGCTGTAAATCGAGAGGACGCTGACCAGCAGGATGGCCCCGATCACGCCGATGAAGCGCCAGTCGAAGTTGTCGAGGGCGCGGTTTGTGATCACCCCGTCAAGCATGCTCGTTCTTTCCTGGAGGATCGACAGGCGGACGGCCGACGGCGTTCGGCTCGCGGGAGTCCCGCTCCACAGGTGGCAACCGGACGTAGGTCTCAATGAGTCGTCGGGCCAGCGGCGCCGCGGCGGAGCCGCCATGGCCCATGTGCTCGACCAGGACGGCCACGGCGATGCGCGCCTCTTCCACCGGGGCATAGGATACGAACCAGGCATGATCTTTGAGCCTCTTGGGAGTCTCTTCATCCTCCGTGTCGATCCGGATCGAGGCGGTTTGCGCGGTGCCGGTCTTCCCGGCGATGGTCACCAGAGGAGACTTCGCCCGCTTGGCCGTGCCGTCCGTGACCACCGCTTCCATGGCGGCCCGGACCCGATCGATCGTCTCCGAGTGAATGTTGAGTCGCCCGCGCGGCACGACCGGGAGCTCCTGCACCCGACCGCTGGTACGCTCCATGATGGCCCGGACCAAATGCGGCCGATAGACGACACCACGGTTGGCGAACGCGGCGGTCACTTGGGCCATCTGGATCGGCGTCACCGTGACATAGCCCTGACCGATGGAGGCGGAGATCGTCTCGCCGGGCAGCCAGATCTCCTGCTTGACCCGCTCTTTCCAACTGGGTGTCGGCACGATCCCGATCCGCTCCGACGGCAGCTCGATCCCCGTCTTTCGTCCGAGACCGAACACCCGCATGTAGGCCGCCATCGTCTCGATGCCCATGCGCTGCCCGATGGTGTAGAAATAGACATCGCAGGAATCCACGATCGCTCCGTGGAACTTGACCTTGCCGTGCCCGCCCGGCTTCCAATCACGATAGACGCGCCGGCCGAACTGGAATCCGCCCGCACAGCGCACCTCGGTATCCGGTTCCACCGTCTTCGTCTCCAGCGCGGCCGCGCCCATGACGATCTTCAGCGTCGACCCGGGCGGATACTGTCCCTGCGTCGCCCGGTTGGTGAGCGGGTGCCCCTCGTCGTTGACGATCTCCTCCCACTGGGGACGCGTCAGCTCGCGAGAGAGCACATTGGGATCGAAGGCCGGACGACTCGCCAAGGCCAACACCTCTCCGTTGGTCGGATCCATCGCCACGATCGCGCCGAACTCCTCCCCCAGCAGCTCTTCGGCAAGACGTTGCAAGCGAATATCGATCGTGAGATAGAGGTCGTCCCCCGCCTGCGGTTTGTGGACCTTGACGGTCCGTTTCTCATGGCCATGCGCATCCACCTCCACGATCCGCTCGCCGGCCTGACCGCGCAGAAAGCGATCGAACGTCGATTCGACGCCGTACTGCCCGACGATGCTGCCCAAGTGCAGCTCCTCGAACGCGGGCTGGTCGAGCTGCAGCGCGGAGACTTCCCCGACGTATCCGACCAGGTGCGCTCCGGTCGTCCCGGCCGGGTAGTTGCGCTGTGATTCCGCTTGGATCATGACGCCCGGCAGGCTCAGCCGGTTCGATTCGATCAGCGCGGCCTCCCGGAGCGTCAACCGATCCTTGATCTTCTTCGGCACGAACCTGCCGCCGCGCGCAGACAGCTTCCGGCTGACCAGATCCTCATCGAAGCCGATCAGGGTCGCCAGCTGCTTCACCAGCGCATCGCGATCGTCCACGTCCTCACTCGTGACGTACAGCGTGAAGCTCGGGACGTTGTTGGCCAGCAGCACCCCGTTTCGGTCGTAGATCAGGCCGCGAGCGGGCTCACGGACGACCGCCCTCGTCCGGTTGTCCTCGGACAACTCGCGGTAGTGGCTCCCCTCGTGAATTTGCAACTGCCACAGGCGGAATCCCAGGACCGCGATGACCAGGAGGATTCCGACCTTTGCCAGACGCACGCGGCGCTGGTAGTCCTGATGCTCGTTTTGGCTGATACCCGCCATAGTGCTTCGATATCGAGGTTACCCAATCACCCCATCGCGGGATGCCGACAAAAGGGTAACTGCGTAAGTGGGTAACTGGGTAAGTCGAACCATGCGTGACACTTCACATCCTCGATTGTCCGGATCGCACGAGTCTTTGTCTAGACGCCGATGCGGGCTCCGACCTCTTCCGGAGTCTCCAGCTTGTGCAGGTGCGAGCCGACCAGCAGATAGACGACCGCCGCCACGACCGCGTCGTAGATGGCCTGCGGAAGGAGCACCGACCAGAGACCGTACAAGGCTTCCAGGGCCGTTTCTCCGCCCCGGCCGGAGAGCAGAAACACGAGCCCCGAGATGACCGACAGCCCGAACATGACCACGAACGCCGTCACCATGGTGGTCGGTGCGACGTAGCGCCCCGCGACGCCGGCCAGCAGGCCGGAGACCCCCTTGGTCACGAGGTTGAGGCCGAGCACGCCGGCCGAGAAAAAATCCTGGACCAGCCCGAGCCCCAGGCCGACGAGCAGCCCCTCGAACCGGCCCAACGCGAGCCCCATCAGGACGGCCGTGACCAGGCAGAGATCCGGCCGGACATCGACCACACTCACGACGTCGAGGAAGGTCGTTTGAACCGGCACCACGATCAGGAGCAGGCCGATGTAGACAGCGTATTTCATCCAAGCACGAGCGCGGCCGTCGGGATTTCGGGCAGGCCGATGGGAGGAGCGGCTATGCCGGGCGAGCGGCGGTGATGACGAGGACCTCCTCCAGCTTGGAGAAGTCCACGACCGGGACAAGTTCTGCCGATTGGAAGAGGTCGTCCTGGGTCTTCTCGATCTGCTTGACGACGCCGATCATGAGCCCTTTTGGAAAGTTCCCGACCAATCCCGAGGTCACGACGATGTCGCCCTCCCGCACCGTCGAGAGGAGGGGGATGTATTTCATACGGAGCAGACCTCGGGGTGTGCCGGTCACGAGCCCCTCGTCTCTGGTTCGCTGAATGAGTGCGGTCACCGCCGTGTTCGGATCGGTGACGAGCAGAACCACGGAAGAGGTGGCCGTTGTTTTGACGACTCGCCCAACCATACCCGCCTGCGTAATGACTCCCATATCCTGTTGAATGCCGTCGCGCTCTCCTTTGTCGAGCAATATTCCCCGGTACCAATTCGTCGAATCGCGGCCGATGACCCGGGCGGCGACCGTCGAGGGCCAGTGCTGGCTCCGGAACTGCAGCAGGCTGGCCAGTCGATCGCTGGCCGAGGC
>JBFKNO010000101.1:0-8842 GCA_041629275.1 Nitrospiraceae bacterium | reverse complement strand
ATCGACCTCGAGCCGGGCAAGCTGTTCATCGTCGGCGATCCGAAACAATCCATCTACGCGTTCCGGCGCGCGGATATCGAGGCATTCCATCGGGTCGTCTCGAAGGTCCAGGAGTCGGGCGGGGTGGTGCGCGATCTGGTGACCAACTTTCGCAGCAGCCCCGCCGTCTTGCACGTCGTCAATGGGGTCTTCGACGCGCTGTTTCGTCCCGAGGAGAACGTCCAGCCCGGCAATGTCCATCTGGAACCACGTCCCGATCGGCCCGAGCACCTGCGGGCCCCTGGCGTGGAGCGGCGGCTGGTGGTGGGCAGGCCCGATGACGAGGACTTCGACGCGGCGGCCGCGACGCGCGCCGAAGCCGAGGCGCTCGCAGGTTGGCTGGAGGACACGCTGCGGGATGGCGAGGCGCTGGTGGACGAGCAGGGGCGCCGTGGACCGCTGAGGCCGGGACATGTCGCCCTGTTGTTTCGCAAGCTGACCCAGGCCCAGGACTACCTGGAGGCCTTGCGGCGTCACGACATCCCTTACATGACGGAGGGGGAAAAGCACTTCTACCGGCGCCAGGAGGTCATCGACCTGCTCAACGTCCTCCGGACCGTCGAGAATCCGTGCGACACGATCGGCATGGTCGGGGTCCTGCGATCCCCTCTCGGCGGCTTGAGTGATCGCGAAATCTACGAGCTTGCGGCACGTGGCGCGCTCGATTGCCGGCGGGCGGAGCGGCTCGAGGGATGGAACAGCTCCTCGGCAGGCCTGGTGCGGCGTTTGTATGCGCACGTGCGCCGCTTGTCGCACGCGGCCCAGCGGCTCCCCCTGCCCGAGGCCATCGCCCAAGTGTTCGAGGTCCTCCCCGTGCTGGAGCTGGCGGTGGGCTCGCTCCACGGCGAGCAGGCCGTGGCGAACCTGCGCAAGGTGCGGCAGATCGCCGAGCAGCTCGCCGACCGACCGCACCTCACGCTGACCCATTTCGTGGAGCTGATGGCCCGGCGGATCAGCGAGGAGCCGGCTGAGGGCGAAGGAGCCCTGGGCGAGGCGTCCCTCGACGCCGTGCAGGTCCTGACCATTCATAAAGCCAAGGGCCTCGAGTTTCCCGTGGTCGTGCTGCCCGGCCTGCACCAGGGCGGTGGGAGCGGGTCGTTCCGCAGGGCGGTGACGGTTGACTGGTCGACCGGCGTGCTCGGAGCCTCCTTGGCCGATCGGTGCAATGTCGGCGCGCTGTTGGTGGGGCAGAAGGCCGGGATCCGCGAGGCGGCCGAGCGACGCCGTGTGCTCTACGTCGGCATGACCCGTGCCAAGGAGCGGCTGGTGCTATTCGGCGGGCTCCCCGCCAAGCGTGCGCCGGGATCGTTCCTCGAGCTGCTGGAGGAAGCGGGCTGTCCGATCCCGAAGGACGGGGAACAAGAGAGCGAATCGGCGGCGCAGATCCTGAGCACCGTGCTCATGCGGGCGCCCGATCGCGAGCACGGATACGGCGCCACGCTCAGCCGGAAGCTGAATGCCGGTGTGGATTGGGCGCCTCTGATCGATCGCTGGAAGGAGCGCAACCGTCGTTACGAGGACATCCTCGCGACACCCGGCACGCTGACGCCGAGTGAGGTCGGGCGGAAGGCGGAAGCAGTAGACGTCGCCCGGGCGCGAGGGGCGATCGAGCAGGGGGAAGCGCAGGTGATCGGGACGCTGGTGCATCGCGTGTTGGAGGCGTGGGATTTCGGCGGCTTGGAGGACCAGGTTTCCCGGCAGGTCGAGGCGGTGTGCCGACATGCACTCCCGGCGGAATGGGACGCGAGGCGTGACGGGATCGTGCAGGACATCGAGGAGGTCCTCCGGTCGTTCATGCGGTCTCCGGCCTACGACGAGCTCCGCCACGCTACCATCCTCGGCCGCGAGATCCCCTTCCTCATGCCCTGGGCTCTGCCCTCTCCTGACTCCTTACCCCTCACTCCTCACTGCCGGACCATGTCCGGCACCATCGATCTCCTCTACCGAGCGGGGGACCGCCTCTGGGTGGCCGATTACAAGACGGATCGGGTGCCCCCGGAAGCCGTGGACCGGCGGGCCGAGGCCTACCGGCCTCAGGCGCGGGTCTACCGCGCCGCCGTGGAGCGGGCGATGGGGCTTGAGAAGGTGGGCTGTAAATTGATATTTTTGCGGCATGGCGTGGCCGTGGAGCTAGACTAGAAGGGCGGCGTGATGGTCAAGCCTGGCCCGCTCAGACGCCTCGGTGTGACCGTGGCAAACAAGAACGAGGCGAATGCATAGTGTAGCCGCGCCATCTCATGGCGCTTCCCTCGCGTGCTTCCAAGCCGAGCGTCGGGTGGCGTCGGGCGGGCGCCGGAGACGGTGCGTGGGAGCCTGCCCCTGTCTGCTCGGCAATGAAGTGTCGGATCAGCGCGATTCGCGAGGCCAGGCTTGACCCGCACGCCGCTCTGCAGAATGGAGCGTGACACAGCAACCAGCCCTGCCGTAATTGGTAGGCGTGTCGGAGGAGGACGATGGCGCCGTGCGCCTCCGTCGATAAATTGATTGCACACAAGAGGAGCACGAACATGAGGATGATCGGGATCGTGATGATGAGTCTGATCCTGGTGGCGGCCTGCGCGGGCAAGAAGAAGTCGGTCGATGTCTTGCCGGCTCCTCCGGGCACGGTGTCGTCGGCCGCGTTGGCGATGGATGAGGGCAACCGGCTCTTTCGCGCGAAGCAGTTCGCGGAGGCCAGAGCGCAGTACGAAGCGGCCTTGCAGGCGCAGCCGACCCTGGCGGAAGCGCATTACAACTTGGCCCGCTCCCTCGATTACCTCGGCGACGCCACGTCGGCCCGCAAGCATTATCTGGAAGCGGCGAACCTGGCACCGGGGAACAAGGTCATTTGGGATTCCCCGCCGCTGAGCAAGTATGGTGAGGAGGTCGATAAGCTGCCGACAGGCGACCCCAACGCACCTCCCGTCATGCCCGCGCTCGGCGGACTGGGCGGCGGCGGGGGGCCGGGACCGGGGTATTGAAGAGTGAGGAGTGAAAAGTGAGGAGTGAGGAGCCAAGAAGACGGCAGGCGGAAGGGCCTTCGACTCCCCTTCGACTCGCTGGGCTCGCTCAGCGTCGCTCAGGGCAAGCGGAAGGCGGCATGGGAGTGTAGCTGCGCCATCTCATGGCGCCTTTTCTTAACCACACCTTGTGTTCTCTCTCTTGCCTCTTGCCGCGTGCCCCAAACCCCTTGCCCGGCTTCGTGCTTCGTGACCTATGAGCCGCTCCCCTCACGACACCGACGATTCTTTCTGGCTCAGCCGCGATGAGTTCGAGGGCCTGGTCGCCAGGGCCCTCGATACGCTTCCCCGCAAGTACCAGCAACTCCTCAAAAACATCGCGCTCGTGGTCGAGGAGGAGCCGAGCGACGAGGTCTTGGAGGAGCTGGAGCTCGACTCGCGGGACGACCTCCTCGGCCTGTACACGGGCACCGCGATCGGACAGGAGTCGTTCTTCGATACGGGCATGCAGCTCCCCGCGCGGGTCGTCATCTATCGCGGGCCGATCCTGCGGCTCTGCGAGACGCGCGAGGAGGTCGTGGAGGAGGTGCGCGACACGGTCGTCCACGAGATCGGGCATCACTTTGGCTTGGAGGACGAAGAAATGCCGTACTAGACCCATAACTTGTAGCTGCGCCATCTCATGGCGCCTCTTCTTGGCCAAACCCTCTCCCCTTTGGGGAGAGGGGAGGGTGAGGGGGTAGCTCTAGTTCGGCGGTGTGGAAGCGATAAAAAGAGAGTGCTTTGTGCGATTCGAGCTAGTCTTCAGGGAACAGTCTGAGAAAATCGGCCAAGCGGAGTATTGGGATGCCTTGGAAGCTCTTGAGCTGAAGAAGGTGTCGGTCGCCAGTGACGATGGCATCGGCTGATGCCTCGACCGCACATTCGAGAATTCTATTGTCCGGATCGTCAGTGAGAAGAGCGACACGGGCCTTTGGTCTGAGAACAGTGGCTGCGCGGCTGATGAGCCGGAGAGCTTCCTGGACGTCTTCGTCGGCCTGATGGAATTTGCTGCGGAGGGTGTTGGCGGTTTCCGTCAGGATCTGTACCGAGCTGTAAAGGGTGAACCGCTTGTGGCGGGCAAGGAGAAGGGCCTGCTCGGCTTTGCTGCCTGGGACGAGAAATGCTGAAATGAAAACATTGGTGTCGAAGAGCACGTCCATCAGCGATCCTCGAACACGATACGGTCCACCTCCTTCTCCGTGAAGACTCCCTTCTTCCTTGCGCGTCTAGCCATTTTTCTCTGCAAGCGGAAGAAAGCCTCCTCATCGAGCGCGGCTTTGTAGGTCTCCAGCATTCTGCGAAACAGCTCGCTCTTGGTTGTTTTCTGCTTGGTGGCCAGCTTCTCGCATTCCTGTGCGATGGTTGGGCTGACAGAGAATCCGATGACGGTTGTCTTGCGTCCCATAACGATGTGTTTTAACTGAGTTAAACTATACACCCAAGGCGGCGGGAAATCAAGACATGATTGGCAGTCCGACCGCGGCAGCGCGAAGGCGTCAAAAAGTAAATACTTATAAGGCCGCTTATCGCTGGCTTCACGGGTGTCTGGTCGCCAACTGTCAATTGACAGGCGCAGGACAATTGGGTACTAACACCAAGAAAGGATTCATTGCGTTCAGAGGTTTGGAGTCGGCATGCATCACGAATTCACGGCGATCATCGAGCGTGACGGCGACTGGTTTATCACCTACTGCCCGGCGATTCCAGGTGCCAACGGGCAGGGAGTGACCAGCGACCAGGCTAAGGCAAGTCTCGCCGACGCGATTACGCTCATGCTTGAAGACCTTTTGGAGACACGCGGAAACCCCTGACCCATAGAGCAGGAATATCTCCGAGACTCTTGCGATTCTTCTAGCCTGCGCGCACCTCGGCTCCCCCTCCCAAGAAATCAATCCCTTGCTATGTCTCTTTTAGACGGCCGTTGCCTTCGGCTCCCGCAGGCGGAGGGCGAGCATGAAGGCGCCAAGGAGGAACATGGGGAGGCTGAGGAGCTGCCCCATGGTGAAGGGGCCGAGGATGAAGCCGAGGTGCATGTCCGGCTGGCGGAAGAACTCGACGACCAGGCGAGATAGGCCGTAGCCGGTGATGAAGGTCCAGAAGAGCGTGCCGGGCGGCGGTGAGAATCGGCCGAGGACCCAAATGATCGTGAAGAGGAGGACCCCTTCGAGCCCGAGCTCGTAAAGCTGCGAAGGGTGCCGGCACTGCGGGCCGCCGGTCGGAAAGACCATGCACCAGGGCGCGTCGGTCGGGCGGCCGTAGAGCTCGCCGTTGATGAAATTGCCCAGGCGGCCCAGGCCCAACCCGATGGGCGCGGCGGTCGCGGCCACGTCGGCGATGCCGTAGACGGGGAGGTTGCGACGTCGACTGAACAGGTAGAGCGCGATGGCCGTCCCGGCCAAGCCGCCGTGGAACGACATGCCCCCTTCCCAAACGGCAAAGACCTTGAGCGGGTTGTCCAGATAGTAGGGCAGGTTGTAGAAGAGGCAATAGCCGAGCCGCCCGCCGAGGAAGACGCCCAGCGCCGCGTAGACGAGCAGATCGTAGATCTGCTCCTTCGCGAGGTCGAGATCATGAGCCGCCGCCCGGGCCCGAATCACGAAGTAGGCCGCTCCCAGCCCCAGCAAATACATCAGTCCGTACCACCGGAATTGGAGGGGGCCGATGGACCAGAAGACTGGATCTATGTGGGGATAGGGGATCTCGAGCGGAAGATGAATCATGTGTTCTGTCTGCGGGCCTGTTGATCGCGCATAGTACGGGGTGGGGGAGCGTTTTTCAAGTCGAGCGCCGTCCTCTCCGCGAAAAACACCCCTGAAGGTCAGCCGCCCCACCTGTTGATTTTTTCAAACGCCTCACGAGCCATTGTTGCAAAAAAGTTACGAGATGCCGCTGCCCCTCCACCGCTCAGATGCCCGCGAGCCAGTATTTGAAGGGGGTTTCGCGTTTCAGGTCTGCGGCATGCTTTATGCTCACCTCCTAATGCAAGTATCGCAAGGCGCCGAGCACCGAAGCGGACGGCGCGTCGCGCGGATAGTCGTTCGTAACAAGGAGGTATGGGTATGTCTCACGGAATTGGAAAAGGAAAACTAACGGCCTTGGTCGCCGGGGCGGCGGTGGTGGGAGCCGGGCTCGGTTTGCTGTATTCGCCGCAGACGGGTGAAGAAACGCGCCGGCAGGTCCGGGATTATGCGAGGCAGTATGCGAAGAGGACCCGGGTCGAGGCAGAGAAGATCGGCCGGTCGATGAAATCCGGCATGGACAAGGCGATCGAGTACGGCAAGTCCGCGCTTCCACGGAGAGAGAAATCATCGTCACGGATCGCGGCCTGATCACTCCCGGCAACCGCGATCGTCCCCGTTTCGACCCGCCTCGAAATGAACGGCCCGAGGCCTCCCCAGCCCGGGCCGTTCGTGTGACAGCGCCTTCTCACAAAGTTTGACCGCCCTGTCACCCGGTGCTGAGCGCGCGCCCTGTTGGGGGAATTGTGGCGCCGAACGTTCTTATAGCACCTGGAGGACAAACCGTCCTCGGACAGACAGTTTGTCCAAGCGTACAGCGCCTACTCCACGGTCCCTTGCTCCCAAGTGCTTGTGGAACAAGTAGTTGAGCTGGAGCGCTCCCGGGCACGAGGTTTGCTCCAGACTGGCCGGGCAACTCCGACGCCTGGTCTGGCTTGCCTGACGGCGCGAACCAGGTCAGCTTCCTGGTCAAGGTGCGTAGACATTTCTCCCGCGGGAGGCGTCACCATGAGCCACAGCGATGTTCGCCCACTCGCCAACGCCGGCGCGTCATGCGCCGCAGTACTGGACCGGAGACAGAGTGAACGATGCGAAGTCACGAAGCCCTGCGTCTACGTGTTCAATGAGGCGCAAGGCGAGACGTTCGTCATTTACTCCGGTTCGGGGGTGGTGCGGGACATCAGCACAGGGGGCATGTGCATTCAGCTAGATGGTCAGCCGAGGGGCCATGGCATCCTCGAGGTGCGGACCGGCGGCCCTGGCGAGACCGAATGGGTATGGCTCTTGGGGATCACGTGGGCCCGGCAGATTTCAGACTCCAAAGGACCGGCATCGTTAGTGGGCGGCAGGTTCTTGTTTGGGTGCTGTAGCAATTGAAGCCGGTCGCAGGCTGATCTCCCTCCGAACAGTGCCGATGTCCGCATCGCACCCCTCCTCGACATGAACGGCCTGCGGCCTCCCCGGCCCAGGCCGTTCGTCTATGAGCCCGCCACCAAATCTTGACCGTCTCCTACCCCAATGCTAAGGAATGATTTGGGAGTCGAGTCTTTGGTTGCTTGAGACAAATCACCAAAGATTTAACCCCTTGTCTATCACGATCCCGGAGGGGAGGTTAACGCGCCCGCCTGGCAAGAGCCTCAACCAATCGTTCGGGTTCTGTGACGCTGAGCAGAAGTGAGTAGTCCGCGGAGGTCGGCACGTACACCACACGCTGATGCTTCGTGAGATAGACGAGGGCCTTCTCACCATTGCGCAATCGGAACCAGCCTGAAGCGTATCCTGGCAGACCGGTGCCCCACGTGCGACGCTTTGGGTAGTACTGAGGAGCTTCATAGAGATTCACAACACGCGCCTCGGAGAGTTTGAGTAATTGCAGAGGAATCGCGCGACCCCAGAAGTCGCCCACGAGCGTGAGGTGCTCGCGATCGATCTCGACGCGGGAATGGCGAGACGAATAGGCGGTGTAGGCCAGTGCACCGAGCACGACCGCCAGAAGAGTGCAAACAACGGCGAGGAACCACAGTGGCTTGGCTGACGCCGGACTTATTGGAAAGACCTCCATCCCACCTCGCCCCGATGTCGGAGACCTGAGCCAATCTTTGCCTGCCAGCCAGACTAGCAGTCCGTGCGGAGGTGTCAAGCAGGAGCTACAAATACCGCTTTCTTTGCGGCGGCCACATCCACGCGACCTCCTTCAACGCATTACCAGTGGCTCTCGATCACGTGGCGGTGGATTCTTCTCATAGTCCACAGCCATCCAGTCGATTCGAATCGCTCTAGCGGATTCAGAGGGCGAGTCTTTGGTTGATTGCAACAAATAACCAAAGATTTGACCCTTTGTCGGTCCACAACTCGCTGCGCTGGGTCATGGTCGCTCGGGGCAGGGCGACGGCGGATATGCACTCCGGCTGCCTGCATGACTGGCGCGGGAGCCACGCCTGGCGTCGCGAATCGCGGAGGTTCGGGCCCCGCACTTGCCGAGCAGACGCGGTCGGTCCCGTTGCTCTTCTCCTGCAAAGGGACCGGACGGCGAGGACTGTCCGAAGCTGCGTGCCCCTCCGGGTCGCACGCAGCAAGATCCGCAGCCGAGCGGATGCGAGGCGTAGTGCGGTCGAACCGGAGCGCTGAGCAGGCCAGGCGTGGCCTCGCGCCGACGGGCGCGCCCTTCATCACCCGACGCGTCCGTCCTTGCGGAGGCGTGGCTCCGGGAGGCGCGGGACCGGGGAGCGGTGCGCGAAATCTTGACCGCCCCGTCACCCGGTGCTAAGGTCTCGCTCGCTGGCCCGTCGCGCCGGAGTGGCGGAATTGGCAGACGCAAGGGACTTAAAATCCCTTGGACTCACAAGGTCCGTGCCGGTTCGATCCCGGCCTCCGGCACCAGTAACGCACAAACCTCATCCCAGAGCGCTGAGGCGCAGTTGTTATGGCTTTCGGTCATGCGTTTGCTACACCAAAATGCCATCACATGATTAGTGTATTCAGGACACCATGAAGAGCAAAGACGCACCCGCATGAATGGCAGGATTTCGGTGAGGGATGTTGGAGGAGTGTTCAGGACACCCTCGCCGATGTTTTAGCCAAATT
>JBFKNO010000100.1:0-8945 GCA_041629275.1 Nitrospiraceae bacterium | reverse complement strand
CTCCCCGTGTGCGCACGGCCCACCGTCTTCTGAGAAAACGGATGCGGCCGCGGTCTCCCGGAACAACTTCACATATTCGAGCACTGTCCATTGCAACACGGGTGCCAAGCATTTGCCCACGCACGATCTTAAGGAAGAACGACATGGAAAGGCGTGGCGCAGCGCGCGAAACGTGGCGCTGTCGGCCTGAGGGGGTACACATAGATGGAGCGTCGAGGACGGATCGCCGATGAGCGGGCTGTCTACGAGGCCGCGAGCGCGTTGTGCTTCCCCCTCCATCACCCCTTTCGAGACGGGCCCGCCGCCTTGCTGTCTACCTCGTTCAATGAGTGTCGATGCTGGAGACAGCATCTCTGCCTCGTCCGTCCAGAAGCGCCCTGCGCCCCCTCAACAGGCTTCAAAGTAGCGCCCACCTGCTTGCTAGGCTACAGGCGGCACTTCCGACCGGCGTTCGCTGATGAAGCTTCTTCTTTGGACTGAAACAGCGGTTCGCCGCGAAATGGAGGCGTTGTAGGTTTGGTCGAGTACCCGATTTGGTCGAGGGCAAAGGATACGAGGCCGAGGTCAGGACTGGTGGCGGACCATGGGCTGGAGGCGCCGGGCGGATTCGAACCGCCGAATCGCAGTTTTGCAGACTGCTCCCTTAACCACTTGGGTACGGCGCCCTGGCCGGCATTATAGCGAGCGCGCGCGAGCCGTTACAACCCGACGCGGCCAGTTCGCCCCCTCACCCTGGCTTTCTCCCCCAAGGGGAGAGGGGAAAAACATGGGCCGCGACGCCGATGTCTCGCATCGAGCCAATGAGGCGCCATGAGATGGCGCAGCTACAAGATTCAGCACCCCGGACTTCCGCCTTGCCACGGTCGAACCGCAGCGCTGAGCAGGACAGGTGCGGCCGTCACGGCCTCGGCTCTGCCAAGGAATAGATCTGCGAATGAGACTGCGGCAGGCAGGAGCAGCGCGTCAGCGCTGGTTGAGGATGGGGATCTTCCGGGACTTTGAGGGTGAGTCTACCGTGGGCGCGGGCGTTGGGGTGTCGTGGCCGTTGCCGTCGCTCGCGGGCCCGCCTTCGGCCGGCGCCTCCGCGTCCTGCTCCTTGGCCATTTGCTCCACTTCCTCGATCAGGCGCTCCATCAATTGATCCATGGGCACCTTGGCGATGCGCTGGCCCTTCTTGAACAGGATGCCCACGCCCTGACCGCCGGCGATGCCGATGTCGGCTTCCTTGCCCTCGCCGATCCCGTTCACGACGCACCCGAGGACGGAGACCGTGAGCGGGGTCTTGATGTGGCCCACGCGCTTCTCCAACTCGTTGGCCAGGCGGACCACGTCGATCTCCACGCGGCCGCAGGTCGGGCAGGCGATCACGTTGATGCCCCGATGGCGCAGCTCCAGCGATTTGAGGATTTCGAAGCCGACGCGCACCTCCTCCACCGGGTCGGCGGCGAGCGACACGCGCAGGGTGTCGCCGATGCCGTTCGACAGCAGCCAGCCGAGCCCGATCGCGGATTTGACCGCGCCCGTCTGGACCGTGCCCGCCTCGGTGATCCCGATGTGGAGCGGGAAGTTCGACTGCTGCGAAAACAGGTAGTAGGCGTCCACGGCCATGTGCACGTCCGACGCCTTGAGCGACACCTTCATGTTGGTAAAGCCGATGTCCTCGAGCGCGTGGACGGCATTCAGGGCGGATTCGGCCAGGGCCGCGGCCGTGGGATAGCCGTACTTCTCGAGCAGCGGGCGCTCCAGTGAGCCGCCGTTCACCCCGATGCGCAGCGGGATCCCCCGGTCGTTGACCGCCTTCACCACCTCCTCGACCTTCCACCACGCGCCGATGTTGCCGGGATTGATCCGCACGCAGTCCACGTGCTTGGCGGCCTCCAGCGCAAGGCGGTGGTCGAAGTGGATGTCGGCAATGAGCGGGATGGTGATCTGCGCTTTGATCTTCGGCAGCGCCTGGGCGGACTCCATGTCCGGCACGGCGACGCGGATGAGCTCACAACCGGCCTCTTCGAGCTGACGGATCTGCTCGACGTTGCCCTGCACGTCCCGCGCGCTCGGGATCGTCATGGACTGGACGGAGATCGGGGCGTCGCCGCCGATCTTGACCGAGCCGACCGTGACCTGTCGCGTCTTGCGTCGGGTGATGATCATGACAGTGAACCGCTAGATGGCCGCCACTTTCGTACCGGCCAGTGCCACGGCCTCCTTCGCGGCCTGATAGATCCCTTCGGCCGTGAGCCCGTACTTTTCGCGAAGCAGGTCCTGGGGCCCCTGCTCGATGTACCAGTCGGGCAGCCCGACGAGCTTGGTCGGCACCTGCACCATCCCGTGATCGGACAGAGCCTCGAGGACCGCCGAGCCAAACCCGCCCATCCGGCAGCCTTCCTCGACCGTCACGAGGCAGCGCACGCGTCCGGCGAGGCCGCAGATGAGCTCCTGGTCCAGGGGTTTGACGAAGCGCGCATTGACGACGGCGGTCGAGATTCCCTCCTGCTCCAGCCGCTCGGCGGCCTTCAGCGCCTCTGGCACGGTCACCCCGATCGCCACAATACCCACGTCCGTGCCGTCCTTCAAGAGCTCCCCCTTTCCGACGGGGAGCGCCACGGGCTCCGCATCCACCTCCACGCCCAGGCAACTGCCCCTGGAGTAGCGGACCGAGGCGGGCCCCTCGTAGGTCAGGCACGTCTTCACCATGTGCTGGAGCTCGTTTTCGTCCTTGGGCGCCATCACGACCATGTTGGGCACATGGCGCAGGTAGGCGTAATCGAACGCGCCGTGGTGCGTCGTGCCGTCCTCCGCCACGAGCCCGCCCCGATCGATACAGAACGTGACGGGCAGATTCTGCGTCGCGACGTCGTGCACCAGGGAGTCGTAGGCCCGCTGCAGGAAGGTCGAGTAGAGCGCGACGACGGGCCGCATGCCCTGGGCGGCCAAGCCGCCGGCAAAGGTCACCGCGTGCTGCTCGGCAATCCCAACGTCATAGATCCGATCGGGAAATTCCTTTTCGAACGCGTTCAGCCCCGTACCCTCGCACATGGCCGCCGTGACCGCCACGATCCGGCGGTCCTGACGGGCGAGCTTGATGAGGCTGTTGACCGCGTGCTGCGTGTAGCTGGGGCGCGGCGCCCGCTTGGCCGGCTTGCCCGTCTCGCGGACGAAGGGCGAGCAGGCGTGGAACCAGACCGGATCCTTCATGGCCGGCTCGTACCCTAGCCCCTTCTTCGTGATCACGTGGAGCAGCACCGGCCCTTTGAGCTTCAGCACGTTCTCCAGCGTGGGGAGCAGGTGATCGAATCGATGACCGTCGATCGGGCCGACGTAGGTGAATCCGAGCTCCTCGAAGAGCACGCCCGGCAGAATCAGTCCCTTGGCCAGCTCCTCGGCGCGCAGCGCCATCCGCTTGACCTGCTCGCCGATGTGGGGGATCGACTCGAGCAAATGCCCGGTTTCCTCCCGCACCTTCGTGTAGAACTCGCCGGTGAAGGTCCTGCTCAGGTAGGCCGAGATGGCCCCGACATTCTTGGAAATGGACATCTGGTTGTCGTTCAGGACGACGAGAAAGTCCCGGTTGCTCCCCCCGGCGTGATGCATGCCTTCCAGCGTCATGCCCGCCGTCATCGCCCCATCACCGACGACGCAGACGACCTTGTGCTCCTGCCCGAGCTGTTCCCGCGCCTCGACCATGCCGACCGCCGCGGAGACACCGGTCCCCGCGTGCCCGGCATTGAAGGTGTCGTACTCGCTCTCCTCCCGCTTGCAGAATCCGCTCAGCCCGCCGAATTGGCGCAGCGTGTGAAACTGCTCTCGTCGCCCGGTGAGCAGCTTGTGCGCATAGGCCTGGTTGCTGGTGTCCCAGACGATCTTGTCCGTCGGGGTGTCGAGGAGGTAATGGAGCGCCACCGTCAGCTCGACGACGCCGAGGTTGGAGGCCAGGTGCCCTCCGACATTGGACAGGACGGAGATGATCTGCTCACGTATCTCCTGGCAGAGCTCAGGAAATTGATCCGGCGACATGCGCTTGAGGTCGGACGGACTGTGAACAGCTTTCAGTAGCGGCATAGCTTCTCTCTCCTCGTCAATTGTAGTGAATGGCCTCCCTGTGTCGCGGGAAGGCATCGCTCGACCTGGCCGTGGGGTGTGGAGGATTCAGACTTCCCAAGAATAGATTGTGAGTCTCCCACAGGCTCCAGAGGTTGTCAAGTTCTTGCCCTCCAGGCCGGCCCCCGGGCCTATCCACTGTCGAACCGGTAGGTCACGAGCGTCGACAACGTGAAGTCCGCCGCGCTGTCGGTAATGAAGTCTACGTTCTCCACGCCATAGACCTGCCAGAGGATGTGGTCTCGCAGGCGGTAGTTGAAGCCCGCCACGACCTCGGTCACCCCTCGGTCCAGCATCTTGAGCCCGGTGTTACTGAAGGGCGTGGAATAGTAGTCAAACTGCAGCACCAGCGAAAACCGGGGTGTCCAGAGGTACTCGACGGCGGTCACGCTCGAGAAGATCGGATCGAGCGAAAGCCCGGACACCTCGCCCGTTGGAAACACGCCGTTGACATTGACATAGGCCATCCATCGGGTCGCCAGGGTCTTCTCGAGCGCCAGGCCGAGCCCCAGGTCCACATGCCCGCTGCCAAACACCCGCTCGTCATCGCCCGTCGGCAGCTTGAGCCCGAACCGGAGCGCGGCCGTCGGCCAGTATCCGCGCTCTTGGAGCGCCTGCCATTTGGCATAGAGGCTGAGATCTCCCAGTCCAAACTGACCGTCGCCCCCGGTGAACAAGGTCTGCGCGTTGCTGTTGACGTCGAATACAAATCCCGTGCCGTCGAGCCGCCCGCGGGGCCCTCCCAGCCCCGTGGTCAGGCGTTCCACCTGCTCGATGGTGCCCTCCAGGAACCCCCTGTATCGATAGATGGTCGGAATCTCGAGGCTCAGCTCCAGGCGATCTGTCAGGCCGTACCGAAAGAACAGGGCCGAGCGCAGGGTCTCGAACTTAACCTGTGCCTTGGCGCTCCCGCTCACCTCGTCGAAGATGTTGGCCGTTTCCGCCAGCTCCACGCGCACATCCAGCGTTCGTTTTGGAACGACGGCCGCACGGTCCCCATACATCCCGAGGAAGAGGAGCTGAACGGCCTGGAAGTTACGGACGGGAACGGGCCCGTAGCCCCGGCTCTCAGCGAGAGCCGGCGTGCCCCAGAGCTGAAGGAGAATCCATACACACAGCAAACATCGGGCTGCCGCGGACGCAAGCCTGGCCGTCATCTGTAGTCTTCGCCAGCCAACACGTGGGTGTGAGGGCACGAGACCACGTGATCCCAGCAGCGCGAGGCCACAGCAGGCGGCATGACCGGACGAGCTCAGGAGGCTGTCCGACAGTCTGAAAACCACTCCATCATCCCGCATCGACTTGTCGCTCCAACATTTGAAGGTCCCGAATGTGGCCGCATCAGGTGCGGCAGCGGGCTCCGTCGGACAGGCTTCTAGAAAGGATAATCCAAGCCGGCGAAGACGGCTCCCCCCTCCTTGCTCAACCCGACATCCACACGACCGACGACATTTGGTCGGACGAGGCCGCGAAACCCGACACCGGGCGTCACGTCGAAGTTGTCGAAGAGCTGGAGCTCCCGGAAGGCATTGAACACCTGGCCGATGTCGACGAACGGCGCCACCTCGAAGTCCGCAGAGACGTTGAAAATACGCGTCCGAAGGATATGGAGGCGCTGCTCGACATTGAAGGAAAGGAGCTGTTTGTCGATGAACCGACTCTCACCGTACCCACGGAGATTGTTCTGTCCGCCCAAGGCGCTCTGCTCGTAGAACGGGACCCCATCACCGAAGGTGGCCTGCAAGTCCATGCGCGCCACCAGGATCGCTCGCTTGGACGGGCTGGGAAACAGCTTCTTGATCTCGAACGCGTAACGGTAATAGGGCGACTCGTCTTGATTGTCGAAGTTCCAATTGGCCTCCGCGTAGGCCGTCACCGCCGTACCATCCGTCGGTGAGATCAGGTTGTCCCTGGTATCGTAGGCGAAGAACGCGCGGTGCCCCAAGATGCGCGCCCCGTCGCCCCCTGGTACAGTCGGGAAGGCCGCCAACGTGAAGGGCAGGTCGGTCGCGCCAGGCTGCACCGTCACGTCACGATACCGCTGCATGACGCCGACTTGCGTCACGTCATCGAGGCGAAGCCCCAGGCGCCAGTGGGCTCGAATCTCTCGGTCCGTATAGTTGGTTTCGTCCGATTCGAGCGAGTTCGGGCCAAACCCGTAGAATCGGCTCGTGGCATTCTTGACAAAGGCGCTTTCGAGCCCGAGAAAGAAACGCCCCCCTCCGAAGGCCGGATCGGCATAGCGAAGCGAGAGCTTGCGCTCGATCTTCTCCGCGGCGGACGCGATGAACTGAACCGCCTGCCCGCGACTCCCGTAGGCGAACACGTTGACCGCACCTTTCACGCCGACGATCGAGTTGCGGATGAGGAGGGGGGCGACGAGATATCTGAGCTCACCCTCGGGGGTGGAGATGAGGAACGGCACGATCAGGCCCGCCTCATTCCCATCGTTTTTGGACGTGGAGACGGCGGGAATGGGGAAGTACTCGACAGCCGCCTCGGCAGTCTTTGGAACGGGGGGACACGCGAGCAGCAGGCCTGCGAAGGCGGTGCAGAGGGCGCGGAGAGAAACGCTCGGCATCGCGTTCGCTGATTCCGCTAGGACCCTGGCCCCGGGTCGTCCGTCTCGACCTTTTCGCGCAGCTTGCTCAGCAGGACGTCGAACGAGTCGTCATCCAGGATCTTCGAGAACTGCCCTCGGTAGTTTCGCACGAGGCTCACGCCATCCGCGACGACGTCGTAGACGCGCCAGTCGCCCGATTGATTGATCATCCGATAGTAGAGGGGGATCTCCACCTTGCCCGAGATGACGCGTGTCCGCACCTCCGCATAGTCACCCTTGGTGCGCTCGTTCAAATACTCGACCTGCTCGCCCGAGTAGCCTTCGATCCTGCCCGAATAGGACTTCACGAGTAACGACGTGAACAGGTCCACGAACTCCTTCTGCTGAGATGCGCTCAGTTTCTTCCACTCTCTTCCCAGCGTGCGCTTGGCCATTTCCTCGAACGCGAACCGCGCGCCGATGATGTCGATGAGCTTCCGGCGGCGCTCCTCCCTGCGCTCGGGCTTCTTGAGGGCGGGATCCTCCAGGATCGCGATGGCCTTCTCCACGGTGGCCTTGACCACCGCCGTCGCCGGGCCCTCGGCCAGCGCCTGGCCGTGCAACAGCAATCCGACGACGAAGCTTAGAAAGACAACCCCTGGTTCGCGTCGCCGCGCGACCGGGCCGAGCGATCGCCGAGACACTAGAGTATGACAAGTGTGCTGCGCCATGGTGAACGCCCCTTATAGGTGATGATCAGGATTATTTGACCTGCCCGTGGATGAACTGACCGATGACTTCCTCCAGGTCGATCCCAGATTCCGTATCGCGAATCATCGCGCCATCCTCGAGCGGTTCCCCGGCTCCCCCCGGGGAGATCGACACGAACTTTTCGCCGATGATACCCCGCGTCTTGATCGACGCGATGGTATCGTCATACAGGGCGACGTCGTTATAGATCGACATGGCGACCAAGGCGCGGTCGTCCTGCAGGCCGATGCGCCGGACCCGTCCGATCTCCACCCCCGCCACCTCCACCGACGCGCCGGATTTCAGCCCGGAGGCGGAGTTGAACTCCGCCCGGACCTCGTAGACGTCCCCGCCCACGATCTCCAGCTTCCCCAGCTTGATCGACAGGTAGCCGAGGCAGGCGAGCCCCGCCAGCACAAAGACCCCGACGATCAGCTCCAGCTTCGCACGTTCCATGGATCACCGCCCATTGGAGGCCGCAGCCGGCGGCGCCGCGCCGACGACGGAGATGAACTCCTGCACGACCGGGTTGTCGAGCGCCTGAAACTCGTCAGCGGGCGCCATGGCCGCGATGACGCCGCCCTTGAGCATCGCCACGCAGTCGGAGATCGGGAAAATCTCTGGAATCTCGTGGCTCACCATCACGGCGGTGAAGCCGAATTGCCGGTGGGTCGCCACGATCAGGTCATGAATGCTCTTGACCATGAGCGGGTCCAATCCCGTCGTCGGCTCGTCGAACAAGACGATCTCCGGCTCCATGACCAGCGCGCGCGCCAGGCCGGCCCGCTTTTTCATCCCCCCGCTCAACTCGGCCGGAAACTTGTGGCCCATTCCGGCAAGCCCGACTTGCTCCAGCTTCTCCTGCACGCGGGTTGCGACCTGCGCGTCGGGTAACCGCAACTTCTCCCGCAAGGGAAAGGCGACGTTCTCGAACACCGTGAGCGAGTCGAACAGGGCCGCCCCCTGAAACAACATCGCGAATCGCTTGCGCACCTCGTTGAGATCTCTCGACCGAAGGCGGGAAATCTCCACGCGGTCGACCCACACTTCGCCGCGATCGGGCTGCAGCAGGCCGATCATGTGCTTGAGGAGCACGCTCTTGCCCTCGCCGCTCGGGCCGATCACGGTCGTGAGCTTTCCCTTCGGGATTTCAAGATTGATGCCCCGCAGGACCGGCTGGCCGCCCAAGGTCTTTTCTACGTTGATGAGCTTAATCATCTCGTTTCAAGTTAGGTGAGGTTCGTCAGTTTCCCATCTGTCATCCCCGCGGTTTCTGGCGGGGATCCATCTTTCTTCTCCGTGAGGGAAAAAGATGGATTCCCGCTTTCGCGGGAATGACACAGCAAGAAACTGACTCAACTGTTTCAACTGACCTAACTGACACAACTGTTATTCTACAAGAGGATGGAGGTCAAAAAGTAATCCCACACAAGGATCAACACGGATGACAGGACGACCGCCTCGGTCGTCGCGCGGCCGAGGCCTTCCGCGCTCATCCGTGTGTAGTAGCCCTTGTAGCAGCAGACCCAGCACACGATCAACCCGAAACTGATCG
>JBFKNO010000099.1:0-8969 GCA_041629275.1 Nitrospiraceae bacterium | reverse complement strand
TCACCTGCGCGGCAACCATCGTCACGGCTTCGGCGATGACGGGATTGACCTTGCCGGGCATGATCGAGGAGCCCGGCTGCGTCTCCGGCAGGACCAGCTCCCCGAGCCCGCACCGCGGCCCCGAGCCCAGCCAGCGGATGTCGTTCGCGATCTTCATGAGGCTCACGGCGATCGTGCGCAGCTCCCCGCTCGCCTCGACCAGGGAGTCCTGAGCCGACTGCGCCTCGAAATGGTTGGCGGCCTCGCGAAAGCGGCAGGAGGTTTCGCGCGACACGAGCGCCATGACCTTGGACGCAAACTTGGGATGGGTGTTGAGGCCGGTTCCGACGGCGGTGCCGCCCAACGCGACCTCGCTCAACACCTCCTGGGCCCGCTTTGCGCGGTCGATCCCGAGCTCGATCTGCCGCGCGTACCCGCCGAACTCCTGTCCAAGCCGGATGGGCGTCGCATCCTGCAGGTGCGTGCGCCCGATCTTGACGAGCTTGTCGAATTCACGCGCCTTCCGGCCCAATGCCCGCTGCAACCGGGTCAGGGCGGGGATCAGCCTGGTCTGGATCGCCTCCGCGGCTGCGACGTGGATGGCGGTCGGGATGACGTCGTTGCTCGACTGCCCCAGGTTGACGTGGTCGTTCGGGTGCACCGTCTTGCCGCCGCGCGACCCTCCCATCAGCTCGGAGGCCCGGTTGGCGATCACCTCGTTGGCGTTCATGTTGGTTGACGTGCCGGAGCCCGTTTGGAAGATGTCGACGGGAAACTCGCGGTCCCATCGTCCCTCGATGACCTCCCTGCCGGCGGCCTGGATGGCCTCCGCGCGTTTCTTGTCCAGCAGGCCCAGGGACTGGTTGACGCCGCCGGCCGCCCATTTGATGAGGCCGAGGGCACGAAGGAACGCCCGGGGAAAGCGGAGATCGCTGATCGGGAAATTCTCGATGGCGCGGGCGGTTTGCACGCCGTAGTAGGCCTCCGCCGGCACCTCCAGCTCCCCCATCGTATCCCGCTCGATGCGAGTCTTGCGGGCCGCATCGCGCGCCTTTCCGCGGTGATCATTGGTGGTCGCGGGCTGGGCGCCGCGCTTCTTGGCTGACTGTCCGCTGGCGGTTTTCATGATTACCCTTCCCTGCTTTGCGTAACCCTGCGACTTCGGCCTACTCTGCCGGAGAAACACCGGCTACGAAGGCCAGGCAGCCGTGGTAATTACTAGCGCTTCGGTGGACGGGTCAGGGGACAGATAGGCGGGCCTGCCCGCCGAAGCCTTGGCGAAGGCGGGATCATAATCCATCACTCGCGGACCTACAAGGCCGATCTGGCGTTGACACGAGATTCGCGTCCCCCTACCCTGCCTTCGGGGGATAGGATTCGAGCTGATATTAGATGGGGAAAGGCGGTTTTGAGTTTTGGGTTTTGAGTTTTTAGTTTTGAGTTGTGAGTTCGGCCTGAGCACTCAGCGCCATCACTCTGGACAGAAAACTGAGAACTCAAAACTGAGAACTCAAAACCCAAAACTTCCCCTTTCCGGCGAAGCGCGAATATGAAGCCCCTGTCAGTCGAAGCCTATCACGGCCACAAGGGCGAATGGACCCCGCGAGCCTTCACGCACGAGGGGGTGCGGCGCGAGGTCACCCGGATTCTGGACCGATGGTATGGGCAGGAGATGACCTACTACCGTCTGGCGGCGGATGATGGCTGTCGCTACGTGGTGCGTCTCGATGAAGACAGTCAGCGGTGGGAGCTGGTCATGAAGGAAAAGGTGACGCGTGACGGGTGACGCGTGACGCGTCACGGATTGCTAGCGCTTCTCAATCGGCACATACGGCCTGTTGTGCTCGCCTGAGTAGATCTGGCCGGGGCGGAACAGTTTGTTTTCGCGGAGCTGCTCGACCCAGTGCGCCAGCCAGCCTGCCACCCGGGCAATCGCAAAGATCGGGGTGAAGTAGTCGACGGGAATCCCCATCTTGTCGTAGATGATCCCGGAGTAGAAGTCGACGTTCGGATAGATGCCCTTCTCCCCCAGCACCTCTTGCGCGGCCCGTTCCAGCTCCAGCGCCACATCGTACAGGGGGGAGCTCCCGCACTCTCCGAAGAGTCGCTCGCACAAGCCCTGCAAGATCGTCGCGCGGGGGTCCTTCACTTTGTAGACGCGGTGCCCGAACCCCATGATCTTCTGCTTGTCCTTCAACCTGCGTTCGAGGTAGGCACGGGCTTTCGACGGCGTGCCGATCTCCTTGAGCATCAACACGACTTCCTCGTTGGCCCCGCCGTGCAGAGGACCCTTGAGCGCGCCGATCGAGGAGGCCACGACCGTATAGGGATCAGCGAGCGTCGAGGCGGTCACCAGACCGGTGAACGTCGACGCGTTCATCGTGTGCTCGGCGTGGAGAATCAGGCTGATGTCCAGCGTGTCGGAGTAGAGCTTCTCCGGCACGCTGTCGTTCACCATATAAAGGAAGTTCTGGCTGAACGACAGATCGTCTCGAGGGGTGATGTGGTCATCCCCCCGGCGGATCCTCGCATGGGCGGCCACGATGGTCGGCAGTTTCGCGATGAGGCGAACGGCCGACCAATAGTTGTTGTCGATGTCCTTGACGTTCCGGCCCGGATAGAACATCCCTAATGCGGCCACGGCGGCCTGCAGGGCGTCCATGGGGTGGCCCTGCTCGGGCAGACACTTGATCAGGTCGACGATGCGGAATTTGATCCGCCGGTGGCGCGTGACGTCCTCGACGAAGTGCGCGAGCTCGGCTTGCGACGGGAGGTGCCCGAAGATGAGTAGAGAGGCGACCTCCAGGAACGAGGAATGAAGGCAGAGGTCCTCGACGCGGATGCCCCGATACTCCAAGACCCCCTTGTGGCCGTCGACGTCGCTGATGGCCGACCGCGCGGCCGGGACATCGGCCAGGCCGGGCATGAAGTCATGGGGCATGGCAACCCTCGCAGGAATCTCGTGGCCGGTCGATCTGGAGACCTGGGGAACGGTCCGACATGACCTTTTTATTACAGCACCGATTGGTTCGCCGCGCAAGTAACCAGCCACTTGTCACCTCGGCGGGGTCCTGCCGTGGTGAAGGCGGTCCCTAACCTGCTCTCCCTCCCCTCTTTCCGACCTTGCCAGGTTGGAATGCGCTTCGGCATACTAAAACCATGGTCGAGAGAGATTCGTCTCACCCCGTGCCTCGTGGCCGATGCGCCTCCCCGGCGGGGGGCGTCAGGACATCGCTCGTGGCAGGACTCAGCCTGCTGGTGCTGCTGATCGTCCTGGCCGTCAGCCTCCTCATGTCGGAGCGCAGATCGGGCGAGGCTGTGCGCGAGGTGGATCGCGTCACAACCCCCGCCCCTTCGCCGCACAGTCTGGGAACCAGCACCCTGAGTCACGGCGGACCGGCGCCGGCCGGCACGTCAGAGCCTTCTGAACCACGGCGGGCCGTCGAACCCTTTCTCGATCCGGCCTTCCGAACGTCGCAGGAGTCCTCGGTCCCGCAGGGTGCGGAATCCGTCCCTTCCACGGGACGGATTCCGGAGATGGAAGGCGCGTCGCCTGGCTCCGGGGGCCAGGGTCCATGAACGCCATCCGAATGATGGCGGCCTGCCTCGGCCTCTTCCTCGGTTTCGCCCCGGCGGTGTCGGCGCAGCAAGATTCGTTTCTGATCTTCGCCGTGATCACCGAGGTGCCGAGTGACAAGAGCCGGGTGACCGGGCAGGTGCTTGCCGGCGAGACGGTGGGGGAGGCCCATTTGCTCGCGAACGAGCGCCTCCAGGACCACGTCATGTGGAGGAAGCTGGAGATGTGCCACTCGATCAAGGCGGAGGTGAGACGAGAAGGCGCCGACTACCGAGTGCTCTCGTTCAAGATGTTGAGCGCGTTCATGCTCCCCATGGCGCTGCAAGGGATCGAGGGCGACTGCCTGCTGAAGAAGGCGATGCAGTACGCCCCGTTGATCGACTGAGACGCCGCAGCCCATCCCCTCCGGCCTCGGCTCAACGAGTCTCAAGCTGGAAGAGGTGGAATATGGCTGGCAAGCAGCATAATGCAGCGAACGTCAGACTCAAGAGAGCAGGATGGTCAGCGGCATTCGGGACAGGTGGGGGGTTCCGGATCGGCCTGGCACTCTTCCTGGGTCAACGGAAAGTGCTGCTCGCAGGTTTCGCAGACCCGGATCTCGAAGAAGGCCACGCCCTTGTCGTCGATCTCGGTGGGAAGCAGCAGCTCCACGGGGTCATAGCCCAGTGAGACGCCATCTTCAAATTTGACGGTGGCGAGCCGTTGATTGAAGAGCTCGAAGGTGGCTTCCTGGCCTTTGCGCTCGAGCAGGTGTCCGAGCACGTAGACCGGCTGCCCCTTGCGCTTCGTTCGCAGGTCACGGAGGGTGCGCGCGGTCGCCGTGGCGATGGCAAACTGGCCGCTGGAGCTGGTGCCGACTGATGGCATGAAAAGGTCGTCCGCAGATCGAGATGGTGAAACGATGCTTCATTTACCATGCTCGTGAAAATGAGGTCAAGGTAGGAAGGAGGCGTGGGAGTATGTCCAAGGCTGGCCGCAAGCTCACCATCTACCAGAAGCCGACCTGTACGACGTGCCGGCAAACGGTCAAGCTGGTCGAAGCCAGCAAGCGGGACTTCGAGACCGTCAATTATTACGAGCACCCCTTCAGCAAGGGGGCCCTGGCCGCACTGCTCAAGAGAGCGGGCCTCAGGCCCAAGGATGTGTTGCGGTCGAAGGAGGAGATCTACAAGAAGCTGAAGCTCGGCGAGAAGGACCTCAGCGACGACGCGCTCCTCGGGCTGATGGTCAGACATCCGGACCTGATCCAGCGGCCCATCGTCGACGCCGGAAGCCGGGTGATCCTGGCCCGGCCGGCGGAGTCGGTCAAGAAACTGCTCAAATAAGCCGTGACGCGTCACGCGTCACGCGTGACCGATGAGTTCCACTTTTCCCGTCCGCGGGTCGATCTGTACGGCTTTCTTTCCCTCCAGCACCTTAAGGATGAGCTCGCCCGCGACCTGCCGGCGCCAGCCCTTGAGCAAGGGGAGATCGATCTCGTCCCGCTTGGGTCCGGCCAGGATCAGTGCCTGAAGGTCGGCCGTCGTGGCAATCATGGTGGGTGCGATCGAGGCCTGCTGGGCGCAGGCCTTGAGCACGGCTTGCAACAGGTCGGTCCGTCCCGCAGTCTCCGGCTCCAACCTCGGCGATTTTGGCGCCCGAGGATGCTCTGATTCCGGGACGGCCAGCCCCTCTCGAATGTGATGCAGCACGGTCTCGCCGTGTCGTTCAACCAGGGAGGACCCGAGACCGCGCATCCCCCGCAGGGCGGCGAGATCCGCCGGCGGATGGCGGGCCAGCGCCAACAGCACCTCGTCCCGGACGATTCGTCCCCGTGGCAGGTTCCGCCGCCTGGCCTCGACCTCGCGCCAGGCGACGAGCTCGCGCAGGACCGCGCGCGCCCGGGGCTTCAACGTCTCCCACCCTCGGACGCGCTCGTACCGCAAGCGCGGGTCGTTCAGCGCCTCTCCTCGTCGTGAAGCCAGGGCGGCGAATTCCTCCTGCGCCCAGTCCAGACGGTGGAGGGACTTCAGGCGCTGGACGAGATGCGCATGCAACGGCAGCAGGTGCTCGACGTCGGCCAGCGCATAGGCGAGCTGCTCTTTGGCAAGCGGGCGCTTGCTCCAGTCGGTCAAGGTGTGCTCCTTGACGATCGATTTCCCCAGGACGCGTTGGACGAGCTGCGCATAGCCGATCTGCGTGCCGTAGCCGACCATGGCCGCGGCGACCTGGGTGTCGAACAGGGGTTTGGGCAGAATACCGACGTGCAGGTGCAGAAGCTCGAGATCCTGCCGGCCCACATGGAACACCTTGTCGATCCGCGGGTCTTCCAGCACCCCGCCGAGCGGTGCCAGCGAGCTGACGGCCGGCACGTCGATGGCGGCCGCATCGTGGTCGAAGGCGACCTGAATCAGCTCCAGCCGGGGAATGAAGGTCTCTTCGCCGACGAACTCGGTATCGAGCCCCAGGCGCGATGCCTTCGACAAACGCTCGCACAGGTCGCGCAGACCCGCGTCGTCGGTCACGTATCGGTCGGGTGAGGGTTTCATGACGAAACACCGCGCAGGCGAGGGGGCGTCCGGGCGTGGCTCGAAGCACTCATGACTCTCGTGGCGGCTCGGTTTGAGAGAAGCTGTACTGCTCTTTGAGATAGTTGTACGCCTCGATGATGCGCCGCAGCTCGGGCTCGGTGGTCCGATCGCCCTTGCGCTGGTCGGGATGGAGCGCCTTGGCGCGCTGGCGAAACGCCCGGGTGATCATCGCCATCGAGGTGCCGTGCTCCAGCCCGAGCGCCTGGAGGGCTTCCGCCGTGCTGCCGATCTCGCCCCGAGGCTCATCGGGTCTGCCGGCCCCGCCCCCGGTGGCGGACCTGAAGAACCCGGAGAAATTGAACGAGCGCCGACGTCGGCGGGGGCGTTGCCGGACCTCACTGTCGAGCTCCTCGTACCGATCCTCGACAAAGTCCAATCGTGCTTCGAGCCGCGAGGCAACCGAGCGTTCATAGGTCTCCGGAAGCTCCTCCTCGATCAGGCTCAAGAGGCGGTCGATTTCCGTGAACCCCTCCTCCACCTTGAGGTACGAGTCCATGCGATCCTGCATCATGTGCTCGATCGCGAAATCCAGGCTGTGCTCCGTTTTTGCCCGGAGGCTCTCGATACGCCGATGCATGGAGATGCGGAATTTGATGAGCTTTTCGGGATCAAACGGCATAGATCTCTGCCAGGGGCGTGATCTGCCCGCCTGGTGATCGAGCGATTCTAGCACAACCATCTCTGTGCCACAGCCCCGAATAATCTAGTCTCCTGAGTCTGAACGAAAGCGAACAAAAACTCATATCCAGATTCCAGGATTCTGAGTGGGTTCGTGCAGCCTCAGAATTAATCGAGGCCGGTGGACGGCCTCGCGCCTCCGCACCTCTCGGAGCGACCCTTCCGCAGCAGGAACGCCGTCGGTGGTATGGGCGCGGGGGCCGCGCCTCTCCTGCTCAGCGCTCCGGTTCGACCGCACTAACCCTCGCATCCGCTCGGCTGCGGATCTTGCTGCGTGCGACCCGGAGGGGCACGCAGCTTCGGACAGTCCTCGCCGTCCGGTCCCGAAACGGGGACAGGCACCGCCTGGAGACTGTCCCGACCAGGGACTGTCCCCCTTCTCGGCGGAGCCAGTCCCCGTTTCCGTGCCGGACCGCGTCTGCTCGGGAAGTGCGGGGCCCGAACCTCCGCGATTCGCGACGCCAGGCGCGGCCCCCGCGCCGAGGCGTGGCGGCGATCGGTGTTCTGTGGGTTCGCCGAGCGCGAGAACGGTTTTGCAACAGCCTGTCCAGGCACGGCACCGATCAGCGCGCGCCGGCTTGGTCGGGCCAAATAGCCTGTGGTAGACTCTGCGGCCCTTTCGTCAGGTGAGAGGTCCTTCGACTCGGCCCGTCACCGGGCCTCGCTCAGGACAAGCGTGAGGCGGAAGTGGTCATAGGTGGGAAACACCTGTCTCACTTCTTCAAGGCGTACCACAAAGGATTCTATTTCATGAGGAGGTATCATGAGGTTTGTGCTCATCTTTGGTGCATTGCTCATCAGTGCATTTTGGTTTGTTCCAAAGACATCGGCGATTAATCCTGCCGGCTACGGGCAGGCGGGCGGGGAATTCGACATCAGAGTTCCTCGTGTCCCGGCCGGCGAGCTGGCCGAGGCCAAGCGGTTGACACCACCCTTCAAGCCGACGCCCGAGATTCTGGCGGAGGGGAAGGCCATCTTCCTCGGGCGCGGCACCTGTTTTCAATGTCATGGGATGGAGGGTAAGGGCAACGGCGGCGCCGCCAAAGTGCTGCCCATCATGCCGCGGGATTTCACGAATCCAAAGTTTCACAAGGTGCGGACGCCCGGCGAGATGATGTGGGTGCTCAAGAACGGAAGCCTGGGGCAGTCGGGCCGGGTGCCGGGGACCGGGATGCTCCCGATCGTCGGGCAGTTCCTGAGCGAGGAGGATGGATGGAAGGTCATTCTCTACGAGCGCAGCCTCGGGGGAGCGAAGTAGATCGCGAAGCACGCTATCGATTGATGGCGGTGGTGCTGTGGGCCGGCGGCGAATCCGCAGCTGATCTCACGCCCGGGGTCACGGCGGTGTCACGGCTGGGCCGCCTTTCCAGCCTCATGGCCGGTGCGAAATGCGTCGCGCCGCGACCGGTGATATGGGTACAATTTCCCCAGTGAGCCGGACTGCCAAGCCATCGTCGGGCCAGCCGCCCCTACCTTTTCAGGCCACACGTGAGGGCTTTGCTCCGAACCCTGATGTGGAGGGGTGGACCGGACTGCGGTCCTGGGACGCGGTGGCCGTCCCTCCGCGCTTGGTCAGAGCCGGGGCCCTCGCCGTAGGAGTCCTGATAGCCTTTCTGCTGATTCTCGCCTTCGTCCCCTGGACCCAGACGATCACTGCAAACGGCCAGCTTTCAGCCTACTCACCGTTCGGGCGCCCCCAGGATTTGGAGGCGCAGATCGCGGCGCGCATCAAACAGTGGCATGTCCTCGAGGGCGAGACCGTGCGGGCCGGGGAGCTCATCGTCGAGCTGGAGGATGTCGATCCGAACTTCATGGCGCCGGACCTCCTCAGGCTCTTGGAGCAATCCAGCAAGGCCGCAAGGGCAACCCGCCAGGCCGCTTTGGAGCGCGCAGCGCAACTGACCCTTCGCATCGAGCAACTGCGGGCTATTAAGAGAGCGGCGGTACCCTCCGCAGAGGCCCGAGTCATGGAGGCCGAAAATCGGGTGCGGGAGGCGCGGCAGCGTGGGGTTGCGGCGAAGATCGCAAAAGAGACGGCCGAGATCAATCTCAAGCGGCATCGACAATTGGCGGAGCGGGGGCTTGTTTCACAACGCGATCTGGAGCTGGCCGTCCAAGCGTTCGTGTCCAGCAAGGCCGAGATCGAGGCGGCCGAAGCAGCCCTC
>JBFKNO010000098.1:0-8993 GCA_041629275.1 Nitrospiraceae bacterium | reverse complement strand
CGACCACCAGTGACAGGACGCAGACATCGACCACGTGTGCGAACAGGTTGTCGTCGAATCGTTGGATCTGCTGAAGGAAGACCTGCGTGACCAGCGCCGGCTGGTTCCCGAGCAGTCGGTCCATCACGCCGTTGACCACCTCGTGCAGCGCCGGCCGATCCAGCGGCACCCCCGTGCCGATGCCCTCGAAGATACGCTGCACCGAGGTAATCGCCTGCTTGCGCACCTCCCGTGCTTGGTCGAGATCGGCGTGGGAGGGGGCGCGCGGCGAACCTGCGCGTGAGACCCGCCCGGAGGCCTGCACGTCCGAGGCCGGCGCCTCCTTCTGTGCCGTCTGACTCGGAGCCTCGACCGGCCGATCGGACGTCCCGTCCTGATCCCTGCTCTGCGCAAGATCGATCACGACCTCTCGAACGGCCGACTGCCGAAGGCGCTCGATCTGCTGCTTGTCCTTGATGAGAAACCGGTGCCGCAGAAAGGGGGTCTTGTGCCAGGGCTGATCCAGCTCGAGGACGTACATGCCCGGCTTCAGTTCGTCGATGTTGAGGCGTTTCGTACTTGCCATCTTCCGACGACTCCGCTGCTAGAGGATGGTCTCATGGTCGTGCACGACCCCGACGCGCACACCCCGCCCGTAGGTTCTTCGGTTCATTGATCTCGAAACTTGAGAGTGCCGGCATCCGGCCAATCCGATGGCTGGCTCAAGAACGGCTGGCAATCGCCCGATATCACAACGAGTTGAATGTGAGGGAGACCTCCCCGAGCGGGCTACTCTGCTCTTCACCCCAGTCGACAATCAGACGGACGATATGCGCAAAACCATCCCGTTGGACAAGCTCACGATTGGCATGCACATCGTGGGCATCGACAAATCGTGGCTCGAGACACCCTTTCTCGTCCACTCCATGACCATCAAGAACGCGCATCAGATCGAGCAACTGCGCGCAGCTGGGGTCCGCATGGTCGAGATCGACCTGACTGAGGAGGAAGGATCCTCCTCACCACCAGCGGGGGTGCCATCACCCGAGGAGCTGACCCAGTTCGTCTTGGAGGGAGGCCAGCCCACGCAGGTCGGCGAGGCGGCCATGCCTGATACACCATTCGAGGAAGAGCTTCCGCTCGCGCGTCGCGCCTATCGGGACGCGACCGCGATCGTCCGGGCGGCCATGCAGGATGTCCGCATGGGCAAGACCATTCGCGCGGAGCCGGTTGGGGAAATTGTGACTCGACTCACGGAGAGCGTCCTGCGCAATCGCGATGCCTTGCTCAGTCTCAGCCGGCTCAAGAGCCTCGACGAATACACGTTCTATCATTCAGTCAACACGGCCGTCCTCGCGCTGGGACTGGCCCAGAAGCTGGAGGTTGAGCGCGACGCCCTGTTTCATTTGGGGACAGGCGCGCTGCTGCACGACATCGGCAAAATGAAAATCCCCAGCCGCATTCTGAACAAGCCTGCACGTCTCGCGGCCGATGAATTCGAGATCATGAAACAGCACGCGCTGCACGGGGTTGAGATCCTCCAGAGCACGACCGCCTTGCCCAACGACGCGATCAAGCCTGCCCTGGAGCACCACGAACGCGTCGATGGCACCGGATACCCGTTTCAGCGCACCCGTCAGGAGATCAGTCGTTTCGGCATGATCGCGAGCGTCGTGGACATCTACGATGCGGTGACGAGTGACCGGGTCTACCATACGGCCATGCCGCCCCACCGCGCCCTGCAGCTCATCTTCAAGCTGGCGCAGGAGGGACATCTGGACCGTGCGCTCGTCGAGCACTTCATCCAGTGCGTCGGCCTCTTCCCCGTTGGATCCTGCGTGGCCCTGGACGGCGGCGAGATCGGAATCGTGCAGAAGGTTCATCGGGATCAGCCGTTGGCCCCCGTCGTGCTCCTGGTCCTCGATGCGGGGCGCCGCCGCATCAGGACCCCGCAGATCCTGAACCTGGCTGCAGGCCATGAACCGATCCGGCGGATCACGGATGTGATCGATCCCCGCAAACATCGCATCGACACGAACGCCTACCTCGACGCCGTGGCCGCCTAGCCTCGCGCGTCTTTCGTACGCACCTGATCCAGACGGTGACACCTCACCCGCCGACGCTCAAGTTCTCCCTCGTTCAGGACGATAGAGAATTCAGTCGACGAACGAACGGTCGAGAGAGACCAGTGCTGAGAAATGAGGACTGAGGACTGAGGCAAGGCAGGAAACCCTTTTCGTCCCTCTCAGTCCTCAGCACTCAGTGCTCAGTCCTGCAAAGACGATCGTGTGAACTTTGTCGTGAGGAGGCATCCATGTCCGTGAGTGCACGACGGTATGCCGTCCAGGGCAGGAGCAACTTGGAGGCCGATCGCGTCGCCTACATGGTGGAGCACATGCCGGCGAACAAGGCCTACCGGCTCGCGGCGGAGAGCGCCGGGGGTGATCCAGACGGGGCGCTGCTGGAGGGGTTCCGGGACCGTTATCGCCGATACCGCGAGGACTGGCGGGGACAGCCACGCCGGGCGATCGAAGCGGGCCTTTCGGACCGTTTCGTCCGGGACACCGGCTGTCCGCCCCTTTGCGTGGATATCGAGACCGCCGCCTCGTGCGACCTCGCCTGTCCATTCTGCTTCCGCCAATCGATCGCCACCCCGGACAAGCTCATGCGCGCCGACCTGGGCTTCCGGATCATCGACCAGTGCGCCGAGCTCGGGGTGCCCTCCGTGAAGCTGAATTGGCGCGGTGAGCCGCTGCTGCATCCCAAGCTGCCCGACTTCGTGGCCTACGCGAAGCAGCGCGGCATTCTCGAGACCATCATCAACACGGATGCGGTAACCCTCACCGAGGAGAGGAGTCGAGCCCTCATCGAGGCGGGCCTCGACCTGCTGATCTATTCGTTCGACGGGGGCACGAAGGAGACCTACGAGAAGATGCGGCCGGGGCGGTTCAAGGTGAATCGTTTTGAAAACGTCTACGGAAACATCCGCCGCTTCGCGGAGATCAGGAACGAATCCGGGTCAGCCTTTCCGCGGACCCAGATCCAGATGGTCCTGACCGCCGAGACCCACGGGGAGCAGGAAGCCTTCTTCGATCTGTTCGAGCGCTGCGTCGATGTGGTCTCGGTCAAAGCGTATACGGAACGGGGCGGCTCGCTGGCGGACCTGGATGACGCCTCCCGCACGCAGCTGGCCAGCTTCCTGGACGCTCGCGGCATGCCGGCCGACACCCCCTACTGGCGGGATCGCGGCGGCACGCTCATGGTGTCGGACGGACGCCTGCCCTGCGAGCAGGTCTACCAGCGTCTCATGGTGACCTACGACGGCAGCGTGAGCATGTGCTGCTACGACTGGGGCAACGAGCATCCGGTGGGCTACCTCGACGCGCAGGCGATTCGTGAGGCCGATCGGCCATACCTGATTACGTTAGAGAAGGCGCGGGCGGGCGCGCCCGGCTTCGAGCGGATGGAGCACGTGCGCCTGCCCGCGCGCCACGTGCACCCCGAGCCGCGCGTGCAGACCCTCGGGGAGATCTGGGATGGCGTCCTCCTCAACGACGTCCGCCGCAAGCACCTGGCGGGGGCGGTGGACTCGGTCGAGATCTGTCGGGCCTGTCCCTTCAAGGAGACGTATCGATGGATCCCCGTCACCGCGCCCTAGCCGCCCCGCCAGGACCCAGGAGACGCACGATCGACCAAACAATCCGGTCGAGTCAGGACGAGATCGCTCAAGAATTACGGGGCGCATCCGATACCTGTCAAGAACCGTACGGAGGCCGAAAGGTCGGATGATGAACGGTCGGGCGTCGAACAGGGACCCGCAGGGCAGGCCGCAGCTCCTGTTCCTCTCGCCCACGCGCCGGTGGAAGGAATTCTGGCTCATGACCCTCATCGCGGATGATTCGACGCTCAGCCAGCATCGCATCGCCCGCACGATCGGCATCAGCAGCGCCATGACCAACGCCTATATCAAGCACTTCATCCAGCGCGGATACGTGGGGACCAGCGGGACGACCAATCGATCCATGCGCTACACCCTGACGTCTGCGGGCCGGAAGGCACGCCGGCACTTGCTCCACCTGTACGGAAGGGAGGTGGCGCGTCTCCACAACACGGCGCGGGAGGAATATCGCAAGCGACTCACGGAGCTCGCGGATCGCGGCACGAAGCGCGTCGTGCTCTTCGGCGCGGCGTCGACGGGCGAGCTCGTCTACCAGGCGTGCGGGCAGGCGGGGATCGAGGTGATCGGCGTGGTGGACAATGATGCGGCGAAACAGCGCCGTCCCTTCGGCCACCTCGTCGTCGAGCCGGCCTCGGCCCTGGAGGCCCTGTCGCCGGATGCGGTCATCATTGCCGCCTTTGGACGCCCCGACGAGATCTACGAGCAGATCAAGCACCTCAAAAGGCGTGGCATCACCGTCATCAGGCTGTGAACCGGGGACCTATGGAGAACCCAGTCATCTCGTTCGGTCACAAGACGCTCGGCGGCGGCCATCCCGTGTTCGTGGTCGCCGAGCTGGCCAACGCCCATGGCGGAGACTTCCACCTCGCCACGCGTATGGTGCGAGCCGCCGCCGACTGCGGCGCGGACGCCGTCAAGGTCCAGCTCATTCGGGCGGACAGCCTCGTCGTAGCGGCGCACCCGCGGCACGCGCATTTCCGGCGCCTCGAGTTTTCGGCGGACCAGTGGGCCGAGCTCTTCGACCTGGCGCGAGCCTGCGGTCTCCCGGTGCTGGCCGATGTCTTCGATCCCGCCGCCGTGGACTTGGTCCAGAAGCTGGGCGCCGCCGGGCTCAAGATCCACGCGTCGGACACGTGCAACGCCGCGCTCATTCGGCGGGCGGGGGAGTCCAGGCTCCCCCTCCTGCTCTCCACCGGCGGCGCCGCGGAGCACGAAGTGGCGTCGGCGATCGACACGGCCCGGGATGCCGGGGCCCCTTCGATCATCCTTCTCCACGGATACCAGGCCTATCCCACCGATCCCGGCGATCTGCATCTGCGCCGCCTGCACACCTTGCGGGAGCGGTTCGGCCTGCCGGTCGGGCTCCAGGACCATCTCGACGGCTCCTCCCGGATGGCGCCGCTCGTGCCGCTGCTCGCACTGAGCTCGAACCTCGTGCTGGTGGAGAAGCATCTGACGCTCGACCGCACCGCTCACGGGCTGGATTACTACTCGGCCCTCGAGCCCGGCGAGTTCCGGATGATGGTCGGGTTGATTCGGGAAGGCGAGCTGATGTTGGGCAGGGCCGAGCTGTGCCTGTCGGCGCAAGAGCTGGCGTACCGCATGCAGGTCAGAAAGGTCGTCGTGCCGGTTCGCTCGGTGCCGGCGGGCGCAACCCTCCAGCACCTCGACCTGACCGGCAAGCGAGCTCCGTCGGGCTTGACCCTCGAGCTGCTCCCCGCGATCGCCGGACGTCGCGCCCGCCGAGACCTCCGCGCGGATATGCCGCTCACTGCGGACGATGTGGAGTGGAACGTGGTCGTTCTGATCGCCGTGCGCATGCACAGCACACGGTTGCCCGGCAAGGCCCTGCTCCCTCTCGCCGGCCGCCCGGCCATCGAGCACCTGATCGACCGGCTCCGCCGGGCCCGCATCCCGAAGCGCGTCGTCCTCTGCACGTCGACGCACCCGGACGACCGCGTCCTGCTGTCGGTCGCCGAGCGTGCCGGCATCGCGCACGTGGCGGGGAGCGAGGACGACGTGATGGCGCGCTTTCTCCTCGCCGCCGAGCGGGAGCAGGCCGAGCACATCGTCCGCGTCACCGGGGACGACCTGTTCGTGGATCCCGAGTATCTCGACCGCCTGGTGCTGCACCACCTGACGAGCGGGGCGGACTACTCCTGCATGCCCGGCCTGCCGAAAGGCACCGAATGCGAGGTGATCTCGGTGCCCGCCCTGCAAAAGGCCCACCGCCTGGCCGAAGACTCATCCTGGAGCGAATACATGACCTGGTATCTGAATGTCCCCGACGTGTTCCGGGTCCGCGCGATGCCGATCGAGGAGGAGGTACGCCGCCCATCCTATCGTCTGACCCTGGATTACCCTGAGGACCTCGAGGTGGTTCGGCGCATGTTCGCCCTGCTCGGGCCAGCCGGGTCGGCCATGAGCGTCGGCGAGATCGTCCAGTGTCTCGACGCCCACCCCGACATCGCGCGACTCAACGCCACCGTGCCGCCGAAGCCGCTGCCCCCGAACCTCAATGTAAAGCTCAGCACGGAGGCGGTCCATGTCTGAGGCCCCGACGGTCACGGTCTACATCACGGCTTACAACTACGGGCGGTACCTCGCGAAGGCGATCGACAGCGTCCTCACGCAGACGCTCGCGACGTGGGAGCTCATCGTCGTGGACGACGCCTCCACCGACGACACGCCGGCCATCCTGGCGCGCTACGCGCAAGACCCCCGCATCCGGATCGTCCGAAACGAATCGAATCTCGGGCTGGTGGCGTCGGCGAACCTGGCCCTGTCCCTGGCGCGCGGCGCCTCCATCGTCCGTCTGGACGCGGACGATTACTTCGACGAGAACGCGCTCCTCGTGCTGTCCTCCCATCTCGATCGTCACCCCGAGGTCGGGCTCGTGTATCCCGACTACTACCACGTGGACGAGCAGGGCGACGTCATCGAGCTCGTCCGGAGGAAAAAGCTGCACGAGGAGGTGCAGCTCCTGGATCTCCCCGCGCACGGCGCCGGGACGCTGATCCGGAAGCGCTGTCTCGACGAGCTGAACGGGTACCGGGAGATCGTGCGCTGCCAGGACGGGTACGACTTGTGGATCCGCTTCATCGACCGCTTCGGCGTGGCCAACGTCAATCTCCCGCTGTTCTATTACCGCCGCCACGGCAAGAACCTCACGGAGGAGACCGGCGATCTCCTCTCCGCACGGCGTCTGATCAAGCGCAGTTACGTCAGGGAACGCTACCAGGAGGGCATGCCGAAGGTCCTGGGACTGATCCCCGTTCGCGCCAAGACGACGCCGCACGGCCCCTTCGCCCTCCGAGACCTCGCCGGCAAGCCGCTCCTGGCCTACACCATCGAGGAAAGCCTCGCCGCCGAGGTGCTGGACCGCGTCGTCTTGGTGACCGAAGACACCGAGGTCGCCCGGTACGGCATCGAGTCGCGGGTGGACGTGCTGCTGCGACCGGAATCGCTCGCGCGGGCGAACGTGCCCATCGAGCCGACCGTGTGGTTCGTGCTGGGCAAGCTGGCCGAGAAAGGGTACACGCCGGACATCGTCGTCCTGCTCCATGTGACGGCGCCGCTGAAGAAAGCCGCACACATTTGCGAGGCGATCGATACCTTGCTGATTTTCAAGACCGACAGCGTGGTGTCGGTCTGCGAGGACCGGATGTTCCACTACCAGCACCGGGCGAACGGCCTCGTGCCGCTGGATCACCGGCGACAGCTGCGCCTGGAGAAGACCGCGCTCTATGCGGAGAACGGCGCCATCTACGCGTCGCGCCGCGAGCGGATCACCCCGGACAGCTTTCTGGGCGAGACCGTCGGGCACGTGGTGATGCCGGAAGACGTGAGCGTCCAGACTGATCGGGAGTACGATTTCTGGCTGGCCGAGCGGCTCCTGGAGCGGGAGCCCGTGGCCACGTCCGGACGGGGACGGCCGTCCACCTGAACGCCGAGGAGGGACCCATGAGCGCCCCTTCCTACGATATTGGGGTCATCGCCACGAACCAGATCACGGTATCGCACCGCTCTGGGTTCCTGCGGGGGCTTCAGGCGATGGGGCATCGGGTGCACATCCTCCTCGTCGGCAAGAGCCTCACGCCGGACACGAAGAGCCTGATTCGCCAAGGCACCCTGCCGGGGGGCTTCCGGCCTGACTTCCTGCTGCTCTTCTGCAACGCGTTCAACGGTCTCTCCCTGTCCCGCGTCGCCGACGATCTCCTGCCGTTCTTCCCCTACGTCACCGTCTGGGACAGCAACCCCCTGCGGGTGCTCTCCTTTCTCACCCGGCATCGTGCCACGCATCTCGCCCTGCTGGTGCTGGACTCGGCCGTCGCCGAGGACCTTCGCCGGCTCGGCTATCACCAGGCACGGTACTTTCCCTATGCCTATGCGGATCCGGCTGTCTTCAGGCCGGCGCCCTGCACGGCGGAGCTCCGGCACGATCTCGCATTCGCCGGCACCTATTATCGTCCCACTGAACGGGATCGCGTGCTGGGCGGCCGCGATGCGATTCGCTGGTCGAGCCGGCTCACCGAGCTCGTCGAGGAGTTTCGGCGCCGGCGCCGGGCCACGCCCGCATACCTGGACGTCTTCGCCTTCATCCGCGATCGCGTCGATCCGTCCGGAACGGACGCCCTCGAGCTGTCCGCGCGGCTGCTCCAGGAGCAGAAGTGGATCGAGCGCGAGCAGCTCTTCCAGACCCTGCACCGCGCCGGCCTCCGCTGTCACGTGTACGGCGGGCCACGCAAGCATTTTCGTGCCGCGCCGGAGACCGCGCCGCCCATCATCGACAGCCCCCACGTGGTCGTCCATCGGTTTCTCGACAAACACCGCGAGCTGCCCCGGCTCTACGCCTCGACCCGTATTCATCTGTGCTGCACGCAATTTCCGCGCGCCTGCCACGAGCGCATGTTCCAGGCCGCCGCCTGCGGCGCTTTCCTTCTGCACGAGTGGAAGGACGACGTGCCCGCGCTGTTCGAGCCGGGTCAGGAGATCGTCTTGTACCGGGACGTGAACGAGCTGCCCGACCTGATTCGCTTCTTCGCGTATCACGAGCCCCAGCGACGCCGCATCGCGGCGCAGGCGCACCGGCGGTTCCTGGCCGAGCACACGCCCGCTCGGCGCGCCCGTCTGTTCACCGACCTGGTGGGGCGGGCAGGGGCGCGTTGTCATGACACGGTCGGGGCCCTGGCATGAAAGGACGAGACTCATGACGGACGACCCCCTGGACCTCGAGCGTCGCGTCTTCGTCATTGCCGAGATCGGCGCCAACCACGAAGGCCGCGTCGAGGCGGCGATCCGGATGATCGATGCGGCGGCGCGCTGCGGCGTCGAT
>JBFKNO010000097.1:0-9030 GCA_041629275.1 Nitrospiraceae bacterium | reverse complement strand
GAACTGTTGCTGGATCTCGGGTCGTCTCGTTTGGAGAATGGCGGGATGTCCACACGTTCGTGCAGTCTACGCCAGGATGTGGCGGGCTGCGCGACACCCGTGGGGTCCCCTGTCCGGCAACAGAGGAGAACCAGGCCATGTGGAAGTTTTCACCCAACCAAAAGGGCTTCACGCTCATCGAGCTCATGATCGTGGTGGCGATCATCGGTATTCTGGCCGCCATCGCGATCCCCAACTTTCTCAGGTACCAGGCGAAGTCCCGCCAGTCGGAGGCCAAGACGAACCTCGGCGGCGTCTTCGTCGGGCAGACCTCCTACTTCGGGGAGCAGTCGACCTTCGGGTCCTTTGACCAGATCGGGTTCGCGCTGGCGGGATCCTCGAACCGGTACACCTACCGCAGCGGCGGCGTGGCGCCGGGCGGCGGCGTGACATCGGGCACCGTCAACGTCGACCTGATCAATCCGGGTGGTGGTCTCGCGGCGACGGCGGAAAACACGGTGGTCGCGGCGAAGAACAGCGCGACCGGCGCAGCCAGTCCGGGGTTCACCGCCTCTGCGACGGCGAACCTGGACAACGATCCGACGATCGACGAGTGGCACGTCAACGACATCAAGCAGGACCTCCAAAATGCGGACGGTAACGACGTAGTCACGTAGTACAGGTGAGCTGGGCATGGAGCGGGGAGCGCGCCTCAAGGCTCCCCGCTCCGCCCCGTTCCTCTTCCAGCCCCTCCTCCACGCGACGTTCCGACATCACGTGCACGTGCTTCCCTCCGTGGCCTCGCATCATCCGTTCACGAAAGAGAAACCGTTTGACTCTGGCGCGACCCCTGTGTAGTCTGGAAAACGAATCCTGCCTGTTCCCAATTGACCTTGGACATCCTGTTGTTCGTCTAACGCTACCTTCCTCGATGAGACTGGTCGCCGGAGCCATTGCAGGCTGGGCTTTCCTCTTGCTCTCGCTCTTCTCTCCTGCCTGGAGCGTGGAGGATCTGTCCACCCCTGAAGGCGTGCTCAGGGCTTTGGTCCGAGCCAACGCCGACCAGGACCTTCCGGCCATGTCCGCGCTCATGGCCCACGATTCCGACAGCATCGGCTACTCCATCGGCGGCCGGAAGTACGTCGGATGGGAAGCGTTCGCCCAGGAGATGGCGCAGGAGTTCCGCGATGTCGACAAGCTCGAGATTCCGATCACGGATCTGAAGGTCTGGACCCGGGGGGACGTGGCCTGGTTCGCGATGGAGCTGGACTACATTCGTCACGTGAAGACGCCGTCGGGTCTCGATCGTCACCTCCTCCCGCTCCGTGAGACGGGCGTGCTCGAGCGTCGCGACGGCCGATGGATCGTGGTGTCCTGGCATGAATCCAAGCGCCGGCCTCCGCGCGCGGTCTCCGCGACTGCGGCGGCGACATCCAGCCCCGCCGCGCTCGACCTGAGCGGGGACTGGCTGATCGAGGAGGAGGACAAGAGCTACAACGCGTCGCTGGATCGGCAGGGCAACGGGACGTACACCCATCAGGGCGGGAGCTTCCGGACCGTGAAGTTCGAGGACAGGCTGCTGCTCGGGACATGGCAACAGACCGAGAACGACCGAGAGGGCGGATTCGAGGTGCTGTTCTCCGAGGACGGCAAGGAGGCGCGAGGCGTCTGGTGGTACACGCGCGTCGGCTCACGCAAGAATATCCCGGATCGACTCCACGGCGGGACCTACGTGTGGACACGAGTCGATGCCTCTGATTCCAACCATCACGCTCAATGAACCGAGCCACCGCTCGCCGTTCAGACTGGGGGACCCATGAAGCGTATCACCTGCATCCTCGTGATTGCTCTGCTCGTCGCCGGCGGCCCCGCGTTCGCGGGCGGCGACCATGACCATCACGCCGTGCCGACGCTGAAGAACCAGGGCAAGACCTCCGTGGCGGTCCAGGGCAACACCGTCACCCTGACCTTCGGCCCCATCGATTTGCCCGTCGGGCACGCCGGCGAGCTGGCAGCGAGCATGCCGATCCACTATTTCTCGCTCCCGAAGGACCTGTATCTGACCCGGTTCAGCTCCGCCGTCTTCACCAAGGACGGGCGGGCGCTGCCGAACAACTACCTGCATCACATCCTGCTGATCAACACGTCCCGGGAGAGCGTGTCGTGCCCGGGCGAGCCGCTGTTTTTTGCGGGGGCGGGATTGGAGCAGGTGGATACCAAATTTCCACCGGGGTACGGCGTGAAGCTGGCGAAAGACGACAAGCTCATGGCGGTGGTCGCTTTCTACCACAAGGTCCCGCCGACGAAAGACGTCATCGCGACCTTCACGATGGAGATGGCGCCGGATGGCACCCCCGTCAAGGAAATGGACGTCTATCAGGTGGGGGTCAACATCGTCTGCTACAGCAAGTTCGACCAGCGCCCCGCGAACCAAACGGACGAGGGGATCGAGCTCGAGACCGGCGTCAGCGTGATGACGGCGCCGTTGAAGTTCCATATGGACGGCTGCGTCAAGTTCGCCTACCCGCACGGCCACGATGAGCTGCTGCTGATTACGCTCGACAACAAGACCAAGGGCCGGACATTGCTCCGTACCGTTCCTGACGTCGATCGGGACGGCACCCTGATCGCGTTCCAGCCACATCAAATTTACAGGGACCCGGGCGGGTTCTCGATCAGTAGCGAGGACGAGTACGAGATCACGATGGTCTACCACCACCCGCTGCACAACCATAAGGTGCATCACGGGATGGGCAACTACCTGCTGTATATGACGCCGGGAGCCTGCAGCCAAGAGGTGGTCATGACCACATCCGAATAAGGCGGCGGCCGGCGGCCGCGATCACCGGCGCCGTCAGCTCCGCCCCTCCAACCAGCACCTGAGGAGCTGCGTCCCGATCGTTTTCATCCCCACCCAACGCGGGATCGCGGCCGTGGTCCTCCTCTGCTCCGACCTTTCCCTCGATCCACCAAACCGTGTATTTTGTGTTGATGGCTTCCTCCGCCGGTACAACAGTTGCGGTTACCCTCACGGCGCTCCTCACCGTCGTCGCGATCATCACGCCCGGTGCCGCCGACGAGCCGCAGTCCCCGGGGTCGGCTCTGGAGCACATCCAGATCCAAGTTGCAACGCGCATCGAGGGCCGGCTCCTTGCCCTCGACCCCTACGACGACGCCATCTGGGTGGCCTACACGCGTTTCCATGACGGACGCCGCTGGCAGCCCGTACCCTTCGAGGCGCAACTCCAGCTCTACAGCCGCGATGCCGACATGATGACGTTCTTCCGCTCTCTCCCGATAGGCACGGTGTTGCGCGTGAAGATCCTCATCGGTGACGACGGGAAACGGCGGATCGTCGCCCTGGAGGGGATTTAGCCTCAATCCGAGAATAATGTTCGGCTCGATCCTGCATCTCGCGGGTCCTGTCACGCTGGTAGGAGGAGACGAGGTCCGATGAGCGCGTATGATGCTCCGCGTTACCGCGTCCTCTTCGCGAGCGCGATCCTCCTCTGCTGCGTCGGAGCGGCACAGGCCGTGCCCGAGGTCCCGCCCCCCGAGCTGCGCGCCCACCTGGCGAACATCGCCACCTTTGCCAAGCCAGGGCCCATGATCGCCGTTCCAGCCGGCTGGTTCTTGATGGGGACCAATCGCATCGATGACGACCCCTATGGGTTGAAGACGCAATACGACAACACGGAGCTCCCACAGCGCCGCATCTGGCTCGACGCCTATCGCATCGACCGGTACGAGGTGACCTTGGGCGAGTACCTGGCCTTGCTCCGGGAACAGGGCCTCGAGGCCCCGCACGAGCTGAAACACCTGATCCAGCACCTGATCAGCGTCCACTTCATTCCCGATGCGGTGCTGGCCCCCTGGCCGGCCCTTTACGTGACGTGGGACGAGGCGGATCGGTTCTGTCGCGTGCGAGGCAAACGCCTGCCCTCCGAGGCCGAGTGGGAAAAGGCGGCGCGTGGGACGGAAGGAACCCTGTTCCCGTGGGGAGAGGCCGCCCCGGCGGAAGACATCGCCGTCTTCGGCCAGTACCACGTCCACGAGATCCCGCTCGTTGCGGCCGTCGACAGCTACCCTGAGGGGCGGAGTCCCTACGGGCTGCACCACATGGCGGGGAACATGGCGGAATGGGTCCGCGACTGGTTCAACTTCGATTACTACGCGATCATGCCGGATCGCAACCCACCCGGCCCCGGAGAGGGTCGCTACAAAGCCGTGCGCGGCGGATCATGGCGGAGCAAGCCCAACATGCTCCGTACCGCGACGCGCGGCGGCGCCTATCCCTACCAACGCGAAGCGACGATCGGGTTTCGCTGCGCAAAATCGCAGCCATAAATCCTTCTGATTTCTCCGGAAATCGTGCAGGTGAAAAGAAATGGCCGGAGGCGTCGCTGCGTCTTCTTTCCGTCATTCCTGCGCAAGCAGGAATCCAGGCATCGGGGAAAAGATGGATTCCCGCTTCCGCGGGAATGACGGAGAGGAGAGTTTCATCTTTCATTTCACCTTTCACCTCCCCCTTCTCACTCTTTTCGCCTTACGCCTCCCGCCTCACGATGAGTTGCCCTATCTTGGTTCGTCGATCCGCCAGCGGAACGTGCAGTCTCCACCCTGTGCGTGACACTCCACCTCGACCCCGGTCGTCTCCCCGCAGACCACGCGCGTCTCCCCTTGCGACAGGCGCGCCGTCGTGGTCTCGCCGATCCGGGACCTGAAGACCACGGTCAGCGTCGCCGGCCCTTCGTTCATCCCCGTCATGCAGATGAATCGAAAGGGCGTCGGCCCGCGGTGAAGAAAGGTGAGCAGCTCGCGCGAGGAGCCGCTCTTGATCTTGGCCTGTGCGGGTCCGCCGACGGTGCGGCCGCCGGGCTCGCTGCCGAACACGGCCGCCCATCCCGTTGCGGCCCCTCCGCCGGGGAGACCGAGGAGCCCGATCATCGCGAGGCCGGTCAGAAGTTTTTTCGCACGTCGGGGCCTCGCACCGACTCCCCGCACGCTGCCGGACCCGCCGGCCTTGTCTTCGCTCAGTATCCGATCTTTTTCCATATCGCCTCCACCTCGACGCCGCCGGACAGCCCGAACACCTCGACCGCACGCTCCGGCCGGTTCGTGATCAGCCCATCCGCGCCCGACAGACGCAGCATCCAGATCTCCCAAGAGTCGTCGATCGTCCAGGGATGGACGAGGAGCCCGGCCCGATGCGCCTGCCCGATCTGCCATGGCCACGTGGTCAGGTAGCGCCCCGCCGCGGCGTCGTCCGACCACTTTGGCCCCCACGCGTGGCGGAAACCCCAGGGGCCGACGCCCGTTGCCACCTCGGCTGCTCCGTCCAGGACCGACTCCCAGGACGAGCCGCTGACCGTCCCTTCGCTGAGCAGGAGGATACGGGGAATCCCGGGAGCCAGCACCTTCAATCTGGCAAGGCTCGGACGATGGAACGACTGGAGGACGACTCGGGCGCCTGTGCGGACCGCCTCGGCTCGTCCCGCCCGGGGAGCCCGCTCGCCCGGCAACGGCTCGACCCAGCCCCGACGCGCGAGCACCCGGAGGACCTGGGCCTCGATTCCGGGAAAGTCATGGGGTCGCTTCAGCTCGATGTAGACCCCCACCGGGGGGGATCGCCCTTCGGCGATCTCGAGGACTTCCTCCAGCCGGAGGAGCCTCAGGCCCCGAAAGGACGACCTCGCCCGTCCGGGGAACGCCTCATTGAACCAGGCACCGGCATCCAGTCGTCGCAGCTCGGCGAAGGTGAAGTCCTCCACAGGCGCCGTCGCCCGTTTTGGAAAGACCTCGGCCAGGTCGGTGACCCGGGCCGGGGTTCGATCGTGCATCGCGACCAGCACGCGATCCCCCGTTCGCTGGAGATCCACCTCGAGATAATCGGCTCCGAGCTCACGAGCCAGGAGGTACGCGGGACGGGTGGCCTCGGGCGCCCAATAGGATGCTCCGCGATGGGCGATCACGGCGGGGCGCGGCACCCCGGCTTGGCGCGCGAGCCGCTCCCCCACCCCCGGCTCGCCCTGCAGGCGGGCGGTCCCCAGCACCAGGGCCAGCGCGAGCCCGACCACGACCGCGCCGAGCGCGACGTGGGTGAAGACCCACCGAGCCGGTCGTCCCATCATGCGAAGGTGGGGAGTGGTCGGCAGGCAGCGCAAGCCGGCCCCTCTCCCGATCCCGAGAAAGTACACAGCTACCCTCCCAACGGAGAATAGCATCATCGAGGCGTCAGACGATAAATTTCCGTGTACTGCTGGCTGGCCCGTCGCATGCGCCAGCGGGCTCATCACACCATATCGGGGAGGCGCTGCTCATGATGGATGTCCGTCAAAGCCCACGCGTTCCGGTCCGCTGCCCTTGCGGGTTCTCCAGCATCCAGCTCGCCGGCGAGGGGACGGTGGTCAATCTCTCGTCCAAAGGCTGCGCGGTTGAAAGCCCGACGGCTGTCCCGACCGGCACCTATCTCGAGGTCTGGATCGTCACCCCCGATCGATCCTACGCCGCGATCGTGGATGCGGCCTTTGTGGTCTGGTCGGGCGAAGACAGGTTCGGCATGAAGTTCCTGCGCATCCGTCCGGAGGAGGAATCCCGCATCGGCGAGATCGTGCAGCGGTTCCCCCACAGTCCGGAGGGCACGGAAACGCGCCGGTATCAGCCCGCTTCCCTGTTCCTGATGCCGCGTGCGGAGCACGTCCGTGTCGTGTTCCGTAGCGTTCCGACGCCGTCTGGCGCATTCCTGACGGCATCGTCCTAGAGGGACACCGCCGCCCTCGTCCTCGGTCACGTCACGTTGTCCTGCACGGCTGCGGGCGAATCGCCCCACCGTGCGCGGCGCTGACGAGCCCGACGACGGTTTCCTCCTGCGCGCCGCGTCGTCCGAGCAGAGCCCCTCGCCGCGTCCCTTCGATATCCCAGCTGAAACACTCGATCAAGCGCGTGCAGTCTGCCCATCCTGAAGCTCTGTGCCCCATGCCTCAGCGGGTGAAACGGTGCCGGGACGTGCAGCCTAGCCCGGATTATTCATGACACCTTCTGCTGCAATCGCGAAGTCGCTGCTGCGCCAAGCCTGGCCGCGCTTTCAGCGGCCAGGCGGGCGGGCTCGCCGTTCAGTCGGTCGACGTACCACAGGGAGTACGCCTCCCTCCCTCGCGGCTCCGCGCGCTTGGCTCGCAACGCGACTTCGCGATTTCGCCACGAAGGGTCATGAATAACCCGGGCTAGTCAATGAGGAGCAGGATGGCGAAGACGATGATGGCGATGGTGACCGCGCCCTTGACCCAGGCGTGACCCTTCAACACGGTCAGCCGGACGCCGATCAGCCCGCCGGCCACGTTGCCGGCGGCGAGCGCGAGGCCCATGGGCCAATGGACCTTGCCCTGCCAGGCAAAGATGCCGAGCGAGACGGCGGTGAAGACGAGGACGCTCAAGACCTTCACCGCGTTGCCCCGAACCAGGTCCAGACCGACCCAGGTCGTGACGGCCAGAATGAAGAACCCGACGCCGGCCTGGACGAATCCCCCGTAGATACCCACGACGAAAAATCCGGCGCCGAGGGGCAGCAACCCCATCCAGCTGTCGGTGGACACCCGTGTCTCGTGTGGCCGGTCGGACCGGTGGCGCTCGACGGGATTCCACAACGTCCACAGCGTGACCGCGACCATCAGCCCGGCCAGGACTCGCTTGAAGGCCTCGTCGCTGATGACCAGCGCCGCCCAGGTACCGAGCACGCTGCCCGCCGTGGCCGGCACGGCCGCCCACAGGACCGCGCGCCAGTCGAGGACGCCATGGCGCTGAAAACCCCAGACAGCCCCGACGTTCTGCAGGAGGATCGCGACGCGATTGGTGCCGTTCGCCACGACGGCCGGAAGGCCCATGAAGATCAGCACGGGCAGGGTCAGGAAGGAACCGCCACCGGCGACCACGTTGATAACGCCGGCGACGCTCCCGACGACGACCAGCAACGCATAGCCGGACCAGTCAGTCACGGCGGCAATTGTACCAGGATTGGATCGGTGGCGCAGAGAGGGGTGTTCAAGGGGGTCGGGTCTGCGCTACCCTCTGGTGCCAGGGGGCCGGGTGGGTGCAGGCACGATGTGGATTGCTGGTGTCGATGGATGCAAGGCGGGCTGGGTGGTGGCGCTCGCGCGCCTGCGCGGCGAACGAGTCGACCGTCTGAGCGTCAGGATCTCCCCGACCATTCGGGACGTCCTCGCTCTCTCGCCGCCGCCGCGGATCATCGCGGTCGACATGCCCATCGGCCTGCTGGATCGCCGGCAACGGGGCGGCCGCTCCTGTGACTGGGCGGCGCGTCGGATCCTGGGACGTCGGGCGAGCTGCGTCTTCACGCCTCCGAGCCGCCGCATCCTGTCGGCGACCGCCTATGAGCCGGCCCGCCGGGAAGGCCTGAGTCGCCAGGCATTCAATATCATGCCCAAGATCCGGGAGGTCGATCGCGTCCTGACACGGCGGCTGCAGCGGCGCGTCGTCGAAGCCCATCCGGAGCTGGCCTTCGCTCGTCTTGCCGGCCGGCCGATGCGGTTCAACAAGAAAACACCGGCGGGACGCCGGGAGCGGCTGCGCGCGATCACGAAGGCGCTGCCCTCCCTCTCCGCGCGGATCGCCAGGCTGCTGGGGGAGATCACGACGACGCTGCCCCGGCGGGTCGTGTCTCACGACGACCTGCTCGACGCCCTCGTCCTCGCCCTCACAGCGATGCGGATGTGCGGGCACGAGGCGCTGCGCGTCCCGGAGGCTCCGCCTCGTGATCGTCGAGGCCTCAGGATGGAGATCTGGTACTGAGCCGCTCGCCAAGGTAACGACGGACCAGGGCATTTGCCAGATCGGACTCGCTCGGCTAAGTTTTTACCTATGACGGAAGCATTCCGGTTTTCAAAGAGCTTCAAGTGGTGGCAAATCTTCGGCATCGTCTTCTGTGCCGCCGCGATTGTGTTTTTCATCGCCATCCCGTCTCTGGAGGACTTACCAGGACTGACTGGCTACGCGTTGACCGGTTTGGGATTGTGCGTGTTCGGTGCACTGTTGTGG
>JBFKNO010000096.1:0-9067 GCA_041629275.1 Nitrospiraceae bacterium | reverse complement strand
CGGCGATCGAGCGGGCCTGGGCGGCGACCTGGAACGCCACCTGGTGGCCCGTCAACATTCACCGGCTCATCGCCAACGTCGTGCTGGGCGGGTTCATCTGCGGGGCCTACGCCGGGGTCCGGTATCTCCTGGCCAAGTCCCGCGAGGAGCGGGAGCATTACGACTGGATGGGGTACGTGGGCAACTTCATCGGCGTCTTCGGCATGCTGCCGCTCCCCTTCGCCGGCTACTGGCTCATGCGGGAGATCTACCAGTACAACCAGCAGATGGGGATCACGCTGATGGGCGGTTTCCTGGCCTGGCTGTTCATTCTGCAAGCCATGCTGATCGGCGTACTGTTCCTGGGGGCGAACTATTACTTCTGGTTGGGAATCAGCCACCGCATCCCCGGAGCGGAGACCAGTTACAAGAAGCCCATCCTGGCGATGCTCATCGTGCTGTTGATCAGCCTGGGGATCTGGATGACGCCGCACTCCCTGGTCGCGAGTCTGGAGGAAGCCCGAAAGATGGGCGGCACGCACCATCCGCTGCTGGGTGTGTTCGGTGTCATGTCCGCCAAGATGACCGTCGCGAACTTGATGATTCTCGTTACCTTCATGAGCTTCATCATGTATTGGCGGGCCGGAAAGACGGAAACGGCCACCTGGGCGAGGATTGCGAAGGCGGTCATGGGCGGGTTGCTGGTCATCGCGGCCATCGCTATTATCGTGCTCGGCGTGTGGGGCTATTTCGTGCCCGCCATCATACGCATCAACTACTTCTCCGTCGCGCAGGTGCTGATCGTGCTCTTCATTCTGCTCACGTTCACCCCGCTGACGGCATTGTTGATGCGGAGCGCCAAGACCACCTCGGAGATGGTCTGGGGCCAGATGCCGGTCCGCGCCGGCTACACCCTAGTCCTGAACGCCGTGATGGTGATCCTGCTCATGACCCTGATGGGGTACGCGCGCTCGGGTTCCCGCGTGCACTGGCATATCTATGGTGTCATGCGCGACACGTCGGAGTACGCGTTCTCGCCTGCGCTGGGCTACGCCGCGGCATTCATGTCGCTCAACACCTTCCTGTTCTGTATGCTGATCGCGTTCATTTTCTACGTGGCCAGTCTGGGGGACAAGGGCAAGGGGGGCGAGCCAACCGAAAAGCGCTACATGCCGAAACAGCCGGTGCCGGCCATGGCAGGAGCCTCGCCGGCACTCGACAAAAAATAGCGTTGAGTGTTGAGTTTCCGGACGACTGAGAACTAAAAACTAAAAACTGAGAACTTTTCTATGAGCGAAGTTGCTTTCCTTCAAGCGATCAGTCTCGGGGTCATCGGTCTCGGCATTCTCATCCTGTTGTTCATTCAAGCGCGATTCGTGCGTGTCGTGGGCTTCGTGATCATCTTTCTCGGGGTCTTCACGCTCGTCGGGCTCGGGGTGCCGCAAATGCAATCGCTGCCGCCGGCCGTCGAGACCTTCGACCTGGCCGAGATCAAGACCCCGAAGGACCTGGCGGGGATCGGGCAGAAGATCTTCTTCAGCAAGGGCCAGTGCGCGCTCTGCCACTCGATCGGACCGAGCGAGACGGCGAGGTGTCCGGATCTCAAAGGCATCGGAGCCAAGCTGACGAAGGAGTTTTTGTACGAGAGCCTGACCGACCCGCAGGCGTACATCTACCTGGACTTCCGCCATGACGGGCAGCCGAAGCAGTATCCGGCGCGCATGCCCTACATTCACCGTAATCCGATCGCCTTGACCAAACAGGAGATCTTGACCGTCATCGCGTTTCTCCAGCAGATGAGCGGCGCACCGGTGACCGTGGCGGTCAAGGAAGTGGTGGAGGCCGAGGGAGTGTCGGTGGAGGTCGCCAGCGCGAGCGGGAAGAGCGAGCCATCCTGAGCGGACCCCCGACGGCAGAAGAATGGTCCGCGCCGAGACATGATAGGGAGCCGGTGATATGAAGAATCCTCTGTCAACTGCAGCGATCATCTTGGTGGTGATGTTCGTGATTCTTGAATTCGGCATGCCGCTGTTCACCGCCCCCCTTCCGGCGAGCCTGGTCTACCTGTACCTGGCGCTGACCCTCGCGGGCATCATGCTCTTCGCGACCATGAGCGGCACCTCCGCGGAGGCGTTCATGGGGCCCATCAGGCGGTTTCTCGCGGGGGATGGGCAGGTCGGCCCCGCGAAGACGGCGCGAATCCTGGTCCTCGTGCTCTTTCCGTTCCTCGTCGGATGGCAGACCTTTTCCACGCTCGCGCCGAGCGACATGCCGCCGGCGGAAAACCGCACGATCCATCCCGCGCCGCCGGGGGAATTCGTGGGCCTCGCCAACCCCTTGCCCAGAACCCAGAACAACATCACGCAGGGACAGGGCCGGTATTTCTCCTTGTGCTTCCCGTGCCACGGGGCGTTCGACGGGAAGGGGCCGGCCGCGGTCGGGTTCAACCCGCCCCCGGCGAATTTCAAGGACCCCGGGACCATCGCGCAGCTCCAGGAATCGTATTTGTTCTGGCGCATCAAGAAAGGCGGCGTCGGGCTGCCGGTCGAAGGCATGCCCTGGAAATCGGCCATGCCGCGCTGGGAGCTCGAGCTCTCCGACGAGGACATTTGGATGATCATCATGGGTGAATACGCCGGCGCCGGCCAGGAGCCGCGCACCTGGGAGGAAGAGGAAGAGTAGCGGCAGCGGAAAGAGGATCTCTCGCCAATGGGGCACACAATGCGGCTGACAGATTGGGCGGTAGTCGGACTCATGGGATTGGCCTTGGTCGGAAACGGCCTGCTCGGCCCCAAGGATGCGCGGGCTCAGGAAGGCGAGGCCGAGCCGGCTGCGGCGGAAGCGAGTGAGGACGTGGCGATCCGCATCGGCCTGACGGAAGAGGGCCTGCCGGACGCCCCCTTTGCACCGGCCTGGGACGAGGTGCGCGCTGCGGAATTCAAGCTGTCGCCGCAGGTGCATTGGCCCGATCGACTCCTGGATGCAACCGTAAAGAGCGTCCGAGTCCGTGGCTTGCATGACGGCGAGCGGATCGCGGTGCTCCTGGAATATCAGGACCCGACCATGGATTCCGACGACGCCGCGGGCCTCGAGTTCATGGTCGGGGACACGAAAGCCCATTTTGCGCACGGGCAGGAAATGCTGCAGGTCAAGGGTGGGCCGGTCAACATCTGGTTCTGGCGGAACAAGGACGGCAAGGCGGTGGATATGAGCGCCGAAGGCTTCGGCAGCCTGGCGCCGCAGACACACCAGGATGTGACGGCCAGCGGCGAGTGGAAGGATGGGGCGTGGCGCGTCCTGTTCACGCGTTCCCTGGAGACGGCGAATCCGGAGCAGGATGTCATGATCGTCCCCGGCCGATGGACCAACGTCGCCTTCGCCGTCTGGGACGGCCAGATGATGGCCAGTGGGGAGCCGAAGGAGAAGGGGTCGCAGAAGGCCATCTCGTCCTGGTGGTACTTCCGTGCGGAGCCTCCGCCGGACTACACCGTCTTCATCTACGCGGCATTGGGTCTCGGCGTCGCCGCGCTCTTCGAGCTGGCGCTCGTCAAGAAACTAAGGAAGGGATAGGCGGCATGAGGATCGGAGACAGGCCGAGAAAGGTGCTCATCGCAACGGCTGTCGCCGCTGTGGGCGCGATCGTCGCGATGCATGGCTGTGCGCTCTTCGAGAGCGAGCGGGTGGGCAAAGGGCGGAGCCTCTACCAGCATTACTGCATGCATTGCCACGGGGAGAACGGCCGGCAGAACGAGGGATTTAACTGGATTCACATGCCGGACCCGCGCCCCAGGGACCTCTCCGTCAAGGTCGAGATGGAGACCTTCAAGGACGAGGAAATTTTTCGAACGATCTATCGGGATATGAAGGATACGTCTCCCGAGGGTGGTGACCAGATCGGTGAGGACGAGTTCGCGGTGCCGACCATGCCGACGTTCAAGTATACGCTCTCGGAGGAGGAGATCTGGTCCGTCGTCGCGTACGTGCGATCCCTGCACAGCACGTCACTGTCCTTCGATGTGGAGGCCAAGCTCCAGGAGCTCCGCAGTCGGGTGCAAGAGGCCGAGCAGCAGTTCGCGGATGCCAAGAAAACGCTCGCGCTTGCCGAGCAGAAGGCCGAGGAGGCCGCCGCGGCCAGCGAGGACGAGGAGGTGCCGGAAGACGCGACCCTGGCGGAGGAAGAGGCCGTCGAAGGGGCGGAGATGGCCCTGGCTGAAGCCAAGGAAGCCCTCGATAATTTCACGAAGCGACCGCGGTTCCCAAACCTCCCCCGCCCGGAGCTCCACAGCGTGGCCTCGAATCCGAGTCAGACGCTCGCGGAACGCGGGAAGCGATTGTACTTCAACAAATATGGATGCCATGCCTGCCATAGCCTCGACGGGCAGGGAGGCGTCGTCGGGCCGGCGTTGGATCGCGCGGGGTTCCGCCTGAACGATGCCTGGATCTATCGGTGGGTCCGCTATCCCCAGGGCTTCAAGAGTAAGACGAAAATGCCCAACCTGGGGGTGGACGACGTAGACGCCAGAGCCATCACGGCGTACCTCAAGACGCTGCGCGCGCCGAAGCCGAAGGAGCCCGCGGCGCCGGCCACCTAGTCCCGGCTCTCGTGCGCATGGGCCTGCTCCGTGGCCTTTCCCCCCGGTCAAAGGTGAAATCCGAGTAGATACCCCCCGAGCACGGCCCAACCGACCCACACGTGCTGCTTGAAGAGGGCAAACGCGGTGCCTCGGGGCACCGCCACGCGAATGCGCCACGCCTGCCGGAACAGGAATGCCAGCACGCCGATCAGGGTCACGTAGAAGCCCGCCCCCACGCCCATCAGCATCCCGCTGTACGCGAGGCAGGCGACCATGGCGAGAGAAGCCAGGGCCACGGCCAACCACGTCCCTCGCCCGAAGAAGATCGCCGCGGACTTGACGCCGATGCGCTCGTCGTCTTCCCGATCCTGCAGCGCGTAGATCGAATCGTAGACGATGGCCCAAAAGACGGTGCCGGCGAAGAGCGGCCACACGGGTTCGTCCAGGGTGTTGCGAACGGCCACCCAGGCCATGACGGCGCCCCAGCCGAACGCGATGCCCAAGGCGGCCTGGGGCACGTGAAACACGCGTTTGGACAGGGGGTAGAGGGCCGCAAGGGCGAGGGCGATCGGACTCATCAGTACGGTCAGGCGATTGACGAAGAGCAGCAGCGCGGCGGCCAGGCAGGTCAAGGCTACGGCCAGGCCCAGGGCGGCCGGCAGGTCGAGGACGCCGCTGGCCAGGGGCCGGGTCTTCGTCCGTTCCACCTGCCGGTCGATCGGGCGATCGATGAGGTCATTGAGGACCACGCCCAGAGTCCGCATCAAGAAGGCGCCGGCGACGAACACGGCCACCAGCGTCACGGGGGGAGACCCGTTCGACGCTGCGACGAGCGCCCACAGCGTCGGCAACATCAACAACAGCGTGCCGACTTGATTCGGCAAGCGCATGAGCTGGACTACAGCCGGCCAGTTCATCATCACGATTGAGGCAGAGACACGCTCCTTCGAGAGGACGCTGCCGCGTCCGCCCGTGCCCCATGTACCACAAGATCCATTCCCCTGTCCCCTCCCATTTGCAACGGTTGTGCTCGCGACCCGGTTCGGCTATAAGTCCAGTGTGATCGGCGTGGCAGGGTGGAGCGTTTCGGCGAGGCTGGGCCTGGGGGATGTCCTGATGGCTCTTGCTGCGGCGTTGATCATGCTGCCCATGGCCGCCTGCAGCGCCGTGGAGCCGTCGACCGAGCCGCCGCTCCCGGAACTGGGAGCGGCCTTGCGTCTCAGCCACGGCTTGGCGATGAGCCGGCTGTCCTATCAGGACGCCTGTGGAGATCGTCGTGACTTCGCGCTGGGCCCTGCGATCGAGGATGCATTCCAATCGACGGTCGCACGGACCTTTTCCCGCGCCCAAGGGTCGGCCGGCGCGGCGCCGCCTACCGGGGTCGACCGGGTGCTGGACGTGGATCTGGAGACGGGCGAGCTCATCCTCTTCGTGGAGCAGGGCGTGAGCCGGCGCTATCCGGCCAACGTCGCCCTCTCTGTCGTCGTCACGGCCTACGATGCATCGGGGAAAGCGCTCGACCTGCATCGACTGGGCACCAACGTGTCCGGGACCGTTTGGACGGAGGTCGACCGGTGCCTGGTGAACGGGGCCGAGCAGGTCGCGGCCGAGGCCGTTGAGACGCTCGCGGATGAGTTCGGTCAGTACCTGCGCACCTCCCGAGAGATCGCCTCCGGGACGGTTTCCGCGGAGGCGCCGGGCCCTGCGGTGGCGCTGACCTTTCGCGCCCGGCTCCTCGATGCCGACGGCGATCAGGTGCTGGAGGGTGAGGAAGAGGTGACGCTGGAGGTGGAGGTCACGAACGTCGGCACCGGGCCGGCTCGGGAGGTCTCGGCGACGGTCAGCGGGAGCGCCGACCTCGTGCGCCAGCTTCCACCGGTGATTGCGTTCGGCGACCTTCAGCCGGGTGAGTCGAAACGTCAGACCGTGAAGGCACGGCTTGGCTCGGTGGCGGCAGCCGGCGAGGCCGAGCTGGTCCTCTCCCTCAGGTCACGCTCGGCCTTGAGACAGGCGCCTGCCAGAAAGAAATTTCTGATCATACTGCGGCCCAAGCACACCGCCGGCTGGAGGCTGCCGCACAAACCCGTTGACAGCGCGAAAGGCTCGTGAGTAACATCTGCTCTTTGCTGCCGGAGACGGCGGTTCACCTGCCAGCCAGGGCCCCATCGGAAGCCGGCGTAGCTCAGTGGTAGAGCAGCTGATTCGTAATCAGCAGGTCGGTGGTTCAACCCCACTCGCCGGCTCCAGTTTCCCCCCATCCGCACAGCAAGAAGCTAAATACGGCTGCCCCGGCCTGTTCCGCACGCCCCTTCCGCATCTCCGAGCACCACATTCTTTACCTGGGGCCAGGCCCGACCGCGGCATCACAATGGCCGGTTGTGGGCCAATGGCGACCGTTCTCCACTAGGCAGGCCCCGAGAGCAGAGGATAGGCCTGGTGACCCCGCGCCCTCCCTCTTCCGAGAGGCCCCCAGGTTTGGTCAAGCCGTGCGGAATCAACGGGTTAGGAAGCTCGTTGGTGTCCGGCCCAAGCTGACAAAGTCGCGATTCGATGGTAGGGTTGATGCGGAGAACTTCGGTCCTCTCGCCCCAGGTCTATGGCTCGACATATATGACGGATAAGGAAAACAATCTCTACCTGCGTCTCCCGCTGGGTCTCCTCCAGCTGGTCTTCCTCTTTCTTCTCAGTCACCACCTGAATTTCTCGACCATCGTGCCGGAACGAAACTTCGTCCTCCTCGGCCTCCTTGTGGTCCCCCTCGTCGTCCTCGCGCTGCCCCAGGCGAGGTTCGGGGGCACCTGGTCGGTCTTCTTGATGGTGGGGGGGAATGCGGGGGCCTTGGTGCATGAGACGATCGTGGCGAAGGCGATCGAGCCCTGGCTCGCGATGGGCTATATCGTGGTCATGCTGATCGCCTCCTTCAGCCCCTCCGTTGTCCAGCTCCTCGGCCTGGGAGGCATCGTCTGCGCGGTCTACATCGGATCCGTCTACGAATACGGGTCGGTCACCTCCGAGGACGTCGTGCTGATCCCGGTCCTGCTCGCGCTGGTCCTGGTCCTGGCGAAAAAAGCCGCCTTGATGCAGGAACAGGCGCAGAAGGGCGCGGAGACCGAGGACAAGATCCGCACGGAGTCCATGAACGACGCGCTGACCGGGCTGCCCAATCGCGCCCAGTTCATCGGCCGGGTCTGGCGGGCCATCCAATGCGCGCAAAACAACGATGCCTTCATGTTCGCCGTCCTGTTCGTGGATCTCGATGGATTCAAGCCCGTGAACGATGGCCTCGGCCACAAGGCCGGAGACGCGGTCCTGATCGAGACGGCGAGGCGCTTGCAGTCGTGTCTGCGCAAGGGCGACGTCGTGGCGCGCTACGGGGGCGATGAGTTCACGCTGCTGGTCAACAGCGTGACGGGCAAGGCCGACGCCGTTCGGGTGGCGGAGCGCGTCCTCAGAAAGGTCACCGAGCCCATCCTGGTCAAGCAGCGCGTCCAGATCGGTGCCAGCATCGGCATCGCCCTCAGCACGAACATCCACCACCGGCCCGAAGACCTCATCCGCGATGCCGACATCGCCATGTACCGAGCGAAATCAGAGGGCAAGGGTCGCTACGAAATCAGCGACCAGCTCCGCGATGCGTCCCTCGCGGCGCCGATGCGGGAAAAGCTCGGCTGAGCGTCGCAAGCGAGGTCGAGACCCCCTTCCAAAGTATGGGCCTCATTCCCGGGATCCCAATCCTGCAGCCGTAAATCCCATTACGCCGCGACGTCCAACCCCGAAAAACGACCCAGGGAAGGGTTGACAGGTCCCTGTCCTACAAGGGATAAACGATCCGCCGTAGAGCACGTTGGCCGGAGGCCGGATGCGCTGGTCAGGCGTCAGGAAGGTGGTGTGCGCACCACCATCGGCATCGCGAACGATGGGACCGTCCGGCGGCGGCTGGTTGCCGGGACGAGGGGATGGGCACGCACAGGGGAGTGACCTTGAAGTCCAGGCAGAAGCGGAGAGCGGAGCCATTCGAACCCGCGGAGAGGGGGCCAGCCGAGGACGGGGTCTCCCCCGGCCCCCTCGTCGCGATTGTGAGCCCGGTCGCGGCGCGACGGCGAGCGTGGACCGACGCGCTCCACGGGTGCTTCCAGACGGTTGGGGTTGCTCGGATCGGGGAGCTCCGGCAGACCGTCTCCCGCTCGCGACCAGCCGTGCTGCTGCTCGATGCCTCGGCGGGCGGGGTGATCGAACCCTCGGCGATCCCCGGCCTCCAGCGGCTGTACCGTCACAGCGCGATCCTCACCGCCATCGATCGCCCGGAAATTCCCGTCGAGCTGAGCCTCGTCCTGTCCGGTGTCCGCGGGTGCTGTTCGACGGGGATCGACGCCGCCCTGCTGAGAAAGGCGGTCGCCTCCGTGCTCCGTGGTGGCTACTGGGTCCGCCGCACGGTCCTGGAGGCCGTGGTGGAGAATATCGTGTCCGTCACGGACAGCCGCGAGGAGGACGCGCTGGCGCGTGATTTTTCGAGG
>JBFKNO010000095.1:0-9131 GCA_041629275.1 Nitrospiraceae bacterium | reverse complement strand
GGTGGATTACACCCCGCACGTGGCCGGAACCGGAGTCGTCGCCGACATTCCTGGCGACCCCGGCGTGCCTGCCGTAGTCCTGCGGGCCGACACCGACGCGCTGCCGATCAGGGAGGAGACGAACCTGGAGTTCGCCTCCGTGCACGAGGGCGTCATGCATGCCTGTGGCCATGACGGGCATACCGCCATGCTCCTTGGCGCCGCCGCCCTGCTGATGCGGGAGGAACGGCTGCCGGCGCCCGTCCGACTGGTGTTCCAGCCAGCCGAGGAGAAGGCCGCCGGCGCGCTGGCCATGATCGACGAGGGCGTGCTGGAGGGCGCCGGGATGATCTTCGGCGGGCATCTGGACCGTCACTACCACGTCGGCAGCATCGTTGTCAGCGAGGGGCCGGTCAACGCATCCTCCGACACGTTTCGCATCGAGATCACGGGACAGGGCGCGCATGGAGCGCGGCCGCATGAAAGTATCGATGCCGTCGTCGTGGGCAGCTTGATGGTGATGGCCCTCCAGACCATCGTGTCGCGCGAGGTCGATCCGGCCCATCCCTCCGTCGTCTCAATCGGCCGGTTCGATGCGGGCACGGCGCACAACGTGATCGCGGGGCAGGCCATGTTGGAGGGCACCGTACGCGCGCAGGACCCGGATGTGAGGCGGCACTTGAACGCCTCCATCAAGCGGATCGCCGACTCGATTGCCATGCTCCACGGAGCGAAGATCACGGTCTCGATCGCCATGGGCACGCCGCCCCTCGTGAACTCTCCCAGCATGGCGGCGCTGGCGCGGCAAGCGGCCTTCGAGGCGGTGGGTGAACGTCACGTCTACCCGCTCCGCACCGCGAACATGGGCGCGGAGGATTTCAGCTACTACCTCGAGATGGTCCCCGGCGCGTACGTACGCTTCGGGGCGCAGGTCCCCGGGCGCGAGGGGTTCCCGGCTCATTCGAGCAAGTTCGACTTCGACGAACAGGCCTTGGCCGTGGGGGCCGCCTACTTTGCGGCCGTCGCCAAGCGGGCCGGCCTGATGCTCCGGCAGGCCCGATCGGAGGGGGGGACGAGTTCGTCATGATCAAGGTCCGCGAAGCGACCGAACGCGACATTCCCGAGATTCGGGAGATCTTTCTTTCCGTCTACGGGAAGGACTATCCCCACCGCGAGGTGTACGACGAACAGTGGTTGAAGCGGTCGGTCTTCAGTGACGACGCCCTGATGTTGGTTGCGGAAGACGGCAAGTCCGGCAAGGTCGTCGGTACGGGCTCGGTCCTGCTCGACTATGGGGCGCATTCTGATCTGGTCGGCGAGTTCGGGCGCCTGGCGGTGCACCCGGAGTACCGGCGGGCCGGCATCGGCAAGCTCCTGATGCAGCGCCGAATCGAGGCCGTGGAGGACCGGTTGCACATCGGCATCGTGGTGGGACGGGCAGTCCATCCTTACGCGCAGCGGATCAGCCTCAAGCATCATTTCTACCCCGTCGGATTCCTGCCCTTGCGCCACCTCTTCGCGCGGCGTGAAAGCTTTGCCCTGATGGCGCGGTGCTTCGGCCACGCCTTGGCGCTCCGCGGGAACAACCCGCGGGTGATTCCGGAGGTCTATCCCTTGGCGCATCGGGTGCTCGCTGGAGCGGGCATGAGCCCGGACCTGATCGTTGACGAAGAGTCCGCGCCCTACCCCTCCGGCGGACCGTTTCGGATTCAGGAGCTCTCGGTCCGGGGATTTCCCGCCCTGCTTCGCATCGAGCGTGGCCGGGTCCGGCACCGGGAGGTGTTCGGGTCCATGCGGCTCGAATACGGGTTCTTCCGGCTCAAGGCCCGCCGCGCGAGTTATTTTCTGGCGCTGGAGAAGGATCGTGTCATCGGCGCGATCGGGTTCATCGAGGAGCCGCACGAGCACACGGTCCAGGTCTTCGAGCTCATCGCCTTGGACGACCAGGTCATCCGCTTCCTGCTCTCGGAGTTCGAGCGAAGATGCCGGGAGGATCGGAAGGTCGAATACATCGAGATCGACGTGAGCGCGCACGCCCCGCGGATGCAGCGCACCCTGCTCGAGCTGAACTTCATGCCGGCGGCGTACATTCCAGCCATGGTGTTTCACGAGGTGGAACGCCTGGACATCATCAAGATGGTGCGGCTGGTCAAGATGCAGGACCTGGGCGAATTGGGTCTCACGCGGCCGGTCAGGGAGCTGGCCGATCTCGTGATGCGCGGGTTCACGACCCGGGCCATCGTTCCGCGCATGGCCCAGGCGGTTACGGAGATCCCCCTGTTCAAGGGGCTGGACGAGGAACAGGTCCTGCGCCTTGCCGGAGTTTGCTCGGTGCAGGAGCACAAGGCCGGCGAGCGTGTCTTCAGCGAGGCGGAGCCGGCCCACTCGATGTATCTCGTGCTCGAGGGCAAGATCGGGATCAGCGCGGGGAAGCCTTCGGTCGGGATCGGCACCGTGGGCAAGGGCGAGGCCTTCGGCGAGCTGTCACTGCTCGCCCAGCGGCCACACAGTGCGACCGCAACTGCGGAGACGCGCGTGGAAGTGGCGGCGCTGGCGCACAAGGACCTGGCGGATCTCGTGCGGAGACGACCGGACATCGGGGTCGTGATCTACAAGAATCTGGCGACGGGGCTGGGCGCCAAGCTGTTACGCTCTGATTCGTCGCTGCGCGATCGGGTGCTCGGGGAATCGGAGCTTCTCAACCTGACCATGCATCTCACGCGTCGCGAGCAGTAAACCCGCGGTGCACATGCGGAGTCCTATCTCCCTCCTGTAGCTGCAGCATCTCATGCTGCTGTAGCTGCAGCATCTGATGCTGCCTCCGGGAGGCGCCATAAGATGGCGCGGCTACAATAATCTTTCGTGGCGGCCCCACCTTAACGAGCCTCCCTGCGAGCAGGCAAAAGCCTGCGCAGTCAACAAAACGACGGGTGCACCGAATTTGTCGCTGCAGCGTCTCATGCTGCCATCGTAAGAATGATCGGTATTGCTTAACCCGCATGGCGCGCGGTCGCATCCACATCGGCACCTCCGGTTGGCATTACGGCCATTGGGTGGGGTCGTTCTACCCGGAGGGCATGACCAGTACCCAATTTCTGGGCTTTTACGCGCAGCGCTTCCGCACCGTCGAGGTCAACAACACCTTCTATAGCCTCCCGCGTGAGGCTACGCTCGAAGCGTGGCGGGACAACACGCCGAAAGGGTTCCTCTTCGCCTGCAAGGCCAGCCGGTTCATCACCCACATGAAGAAGCTCGGTGATCCGAAAAGGAGCGTGAAGCGCTTCTTCGACGTGATCGACGTCCTGGGTTCGAAGCTCGGCCCCGTGCTCTTCCAGCTCCCGCCCCGCTGGCACGTGAACGAGAGCCGGTTGCAAGCCTTTCTCGATGCCTTGCCCGAGCGGTACCGCTATGCTTTCGAGCTTCGCGACGAGACCTGGTTCACGGACGAGGTGCTCGAGTCCCTGGCGCATGCCCGTGCGGCCTTTTGCATTTACGACCTGGCCGGGCGCCGCTCGCCCGAGCGCGTGACGACCGATTTCGTCTACATCCGACTGCACGGGCCAGGCCAGGCCTATCAGGGCCAGTACAGTGACGCGGCCCTGCGACGCTGGGCGGGGAAAATCGTCAGATGGTCAAAGGAAGGGCGAGAGGTCTACTGCTACTTCGACAACGATCAGCACGCCTATGCGGCGCGGGATGCGGCCCGCCTCGCCAGGGTTGTGGAGAGACGGAGGGAAACGGCGAAGCCCGGCCTATGATTCAGCCCCGGCCCGGCAAGGCGGCCCTCACGCGAGCGTGCTGGAAACGGTCACGAATTCGGGCTCGATCAGATGACCGAGGATATCGGACCGCGAAATGACGCCGACCAGCTTCCCTTTGCGCACGACGGGGACCCGGAGAAAGTGGTTGGCGAGCATGTGCTTGATGACCTCCTCGACCGTGGTCTCCTCGTCCACGCACAAGGCGGGCAGACCCATGAGCTCCTCGGCCGTGGTGGTGTGCAGGTTTTTACCCTCGAGCGCGGCCCGCAGCAGGTCCAGCTCCGTGACGACCCCGATCACCTCCCCCCCACGTTCCACGACGGGAAGGCCGCTGTATGCCCCAGCCATGAGTTGGAGCGCCAGGTCTCGGCCGACCGCCCGCCTGGTGGCGGCCGTGACCTTGGGATTCATGACCTCTTTGGCTTTGAGCTTCAATTGCGCAGGCTTCATCCTGTCCTCCGTGAAATGTCCGAGGTTCATGGCATGGGCAAGGCGGCCTTATGGAGGGCAAAATCGATGCCGTGGTTCTTTGTGGTGCGTGACCGTTCCGGCTCGTTGGATTCGGGAATCTTTTGTCTGCTCGCCGTGCTCAAAACTAGCCGTGCAAACGCTACTTTTTGGTAAAAGAATCGTCACGCCTGAGGGAAATTCAAAGAAAGTCGAGATTCGACAAACAGTTATGTCATTCTGCAAGAGCTGCCGCTTCAACTTTTGCCTACAAGTCAAATCCATGCGAGACCAGAGAACAACTCGTCCCAATTGGCGTCAATGGAAAAAAAGGGCCTGGGGCGTATGGCCTCATTGATCAGCGGAGGGATTCGTCTTATCCTTGGGCCAATGCTCGACGCGAGGCAAGGTGATCCCCTTGCCTGCCCGGTGAAAAGCCGGTGATCCATTGCGGTCGTCGCGCCGTCTTCATTTCTTCATGCTCACCTGACCCCTGTCAGGTCTCGCCCTTATCCAGAGCCGGGTGACGCAGGCCGATCACGGCAGTGCCTGTGTCCCACGGCGAACGCGCCGAACGCTGAGAGGGAGGCGGAGTTTCTGGCTCCGAAAACATCATGAAGAGACAGGATGTTCCCTTCTGCTGTGCCTGCGGGAAAGTCAAAGATGAGCTCCACGCGGCCCCCGGGCCCATGCCGTGGATGGACATGCGGCGCTACCGCATGAAGCACGGGTTCCGCCTTGCGGATCTCCGGCTCGACAACACGTACTGCCCCGACTGTGCCGAGCTGTACCGCAAGGTCAAACGGACGGGTCAGGCGAAGACGACGAGTCCCGGCCGATCGAGATCGGCGCACGGCGCCTGAATCACAGGCCGGATCCTTTCCCGAAAATGGGCGGGCTGACGGATGCGGCGCCCCGGCGTCCAAGGAGGGGATCATGCTCCCATCGCTACACACCTCGAAGCGCTTGTGGTCCGTCATCCTCGCCGGCGGCGAGGGCGAGCGTGTTCGTCCCCTGATCCAACGCTGGTTGGGGCGCCACAGGCCGAAGCAGTACTGCACCTTCGTGGGCACGCGGTCGATGTTCCAGCACACCCTGGATCGCGCGGCCGCCCTGACTCCCGCGCCTCGCATGGTCACGGTCATCTCCCGCTCCCACCGGCGCGAGGCCTTTTCGCAGCTCGACGGTCGACAGGCCGGCACGGTCCTCCTGCAGCCCAAAAACCGGGACACCGCGGCCGGAATCTTCCTGCCGCTCACCTACGTGAAAGCTTGTGATCCGAAGGCCAGGGTGGCGATCTTTCCGTCCGACCACTTCGTCCACCCCGAAGATTGGTTCCTGGAGACGGTCGCCGCGGCGGCGCGAGCCGCCGAGCGCCTCCACGATCGGGTGGTGCTGCTCGGCGTCAGGGCCGATAGTGCCGAGCCGGAATACGGCTGGATTCGGCCGGCGCGGTTCCTCGCCCTCGAGGGCGCTCATCCGGTCCGCGCCGTCAGCGCTTTTCTGGAAAAGCCGACGCGGGCCGAGGCTGAAGAGCATATGGCGCGGGGCGCGCTCTGGAACACGCTGGTGCTGACGGCCAAAGTGTCCACCCTGTGGGAGATGGGACGTCGCTGTTTCCCGGACCTCGTCTCCCGCTTCGACCGCCTGGAGTCCGTGATCGGGACATCGGAGGAAGGGCGGGTCCTCGAGCAAACGTATCACGATATGCCGGCCCTGAATTTTTCGCGCGACCTGCTCGAACATCTCCCGGAATGCGTCGCGGTCATGGAGTTGCGCGACGTCCTCTGGAGTGACTGGGGCAAGCCGGAGCGCATCGCGGAGACGATCCAACGCATCGGGCGGAAGCCGGCGTTCCCCCTCGAGTGCCTCGGATCTTCCACCAAGAAGGCCTCCCTCGCGGTGTGATCCCCGCTACAACACGCGTCCGACAGAACCTCCCATTCTCCAGTTCGGCCCCAAGCCCAGGCGCCCGTTCGGCCCTCACCTGTCCCGGCCCCCCCCATGTGCGCGGGGCGCCCGGTGCGTATTAGAATGGCCCCATGGTGGTCTCAAGAGCGACACCGACGGAGAAATGGGGCGTTCTAGCGATTACATTCTGTAGCTGCGCCATCTCATGGCGCCCGGGAGGTCATCGGGGGAGGGCTCGGGCAGCATGAGATGCTGCAGCTACAGATGGTCAGGCTCGTGTAGCGGCGCCATTGCCACAGGAGTGACCTGTTTCGCGAAGAGAACGGAGGCTCGATGAGAGCGGCGGGGCTCTTGATCAAGTGGGGTCCTTGTGGCAATTTGCCCTGGACGCCTTCCCGTCTTTGTGGTGTTCATCCACATTGTTACACGCGGCCTTCGCGAATTACCCGTATAAGCTTTTGTCTCTCAAGGACATAGCTTGCCCATGGAGGTGCATGTGATCGGCACGGTGTTGGCAAGGTTTATTTCGCTATGGTTCGTGTTCGCTCCGTGAGACGCGGCAACCGGTTCCCGGGGCGCGCGACTCGAACGGCCTGGATCGAAAGGAGAGTTTCTATGCGTCGACTCATACCAAGGCGATTGCTTCTCCCGTTTTTTGTTGCGGCGCTGACCGCGACCCCTTTCAGCGCTTGGAGCGACCAAGGGGCGGCGGGGGGGCAGGGCAAGACGGAAGCACAGGAGAAGGCCGAGATGGCGGCTGCCGCAAAGGTGACGATTCACGATGCCATCAAGGCCGCCACGCAAAAAGTTCAAGGCAAGGTGATCGAGGCCGAGTTGGAGGAAAAGCCCCGCGCGACCTGGGAAGTGGAAGTCCTGTCGGATGACGGCAAGATCATGGAGGTGTGGGTCGATGTGGACACCGGCGCCGTGGTGGCCGTGAAGGAGGAAAAAGCCGAGCAAGAGGCCACGCAGCCGCCGGCAGGGCGGCCGATGGGCGGCATGCACCACAGAGGTTATCCTCGGGGGCCGGCTGACGGCGGCAACTGATCTCGCCGCTGACCCATTTCTCTCGGCTCAAAAGCGCACGTGATGAGACAAGGCTGCGAGCGGAGCGGGAGAGAGACTCCGGCTCCCGGACGGTGGGGCTTGTCGCGCCGGGTCAAAAGCTGGTAAAGGCAGCCTATGGCCCGTTGCCTCTCCTCGGCCCGCGATCGTCTCGTGCTCGCGGCGGCGGTCTTGCTTGTCGGCCTGCCACACCCGACTCAGGGCGAGCCGTCGCACGTCGTGCCGCCAGGACCGCTCGGCGTCGCCCCGCGGGTCGTCACGCCCCGCCCCTCCTCGCTTCGCGCGGACGAACTCGAGACCATTCGTGTCTTCGAGCGGGTCGCCAAGTCTGTCGTCTTTATCAAGAATACGGCCCTTCGGCAAGACTTCTTCTCGCTCAATCTCTTCGAGGTTCCACAGGGCTCGGGATCGGGATTCATCTGGGATCGCCAGGGACACGTCGTCACGAATTTCCACGTCATCTATGCGGCCGACGCCATTACCGTCGTCCTGGCGGATCAATCCAGCCACGAGGCACGCGTCGTTGGCGTGGATCCCGACCACGACCTGGCCGTGGTCCGCATCGATCTCCCGCCGGAACGACTCGTGCCGGTGGAGGTGGGGACCTCGCAAAACCTCCGCGTGGGTCAAAAGGTCTTGGCGATCGGAAACCCCTTCGGCTTGGATCAGACCTTGACGACCGGCGTCGTCAGCGCTCTGGGCCGCACCATCCGGTCCATGACCGATCGGATCATCGAAGGGGTCGTCCAGACGGATGCGGCCATCAATCCCGGAAACTCCGGCGGGCCGCTGCTGGACAGCGCCGGCCGCCTGATCGGCATCAACACGATGATCGTCAGCCCCAGCGGGGCCTTCGCCGGGATCGGCTTCGCGGTGCCTGTGGACACGATCAATCGTATCGTGCCGCAGCTCGTTGCCCATGGAAAGGTCATCAGGCCGGGTCTCGGCCTCTCGGTGATTACGGACAGGATCGCGGGACGCTGGGGCATTCAAGGGGCCATCATCGGGCGAGTGGCGCGGGGCGGTCCGGCGGAGCGGGCCGGGCTTCAGGGCGTCCGAGAGAGCACGTCCGGGCGGATCGAGATCGTCGACGTCATCACGACAATCGATGGGGAGGCGGTCCGGAGCGAGGACGATCTCTATCGGATCCTCGACCGACATCGGGTCGGAGATCGCCTCAGGCTGGGCGTCACTCGGAACGGACGAGCACGGCAGGTGACGGTCATCTTGGAGGCGCTGGAGTGAGCGTGCGGACGATGATCAGGGGAAACACATTAAAAAAAGAGGCGAAGAGCGGTTTAGAGAGCGGCTCCGTTCATAGTGGGGACCTCGGAGAGGCTTTAGGCTTCCCGGCGAAGCGGGCCTGCTCACCACCCCTGCACTTGATCCCCCTTCTCTTCGGTGTTCCTCTCACCGTCTTCGCCTACTCCTTAACTAACACATGATGGCATGCAGTCAAGAGCCCTCCCGATGACCTCAACGCCGACGGACGTCCGCCCAGAAGGGCAGCGGAAGGCTCTGTGGAACGCTGCCGCTTGCACGGTCGTGCTGAGCTGTCTGCTCGGTGGAGCTGCCTGCGCCGGACCGGCGGTCATACCGCCGGAGCTTCAGGATCAGGTCGATCCTACGATCACGTTCAGGGAGCTTCAGAAGGACCCCGAGCAATTCAGGGGGCGTCTGATCGTGCTGGGAGGGTCCGTGATTTCTGCGCGACGGTTGGCAGAGAGGACGCAGATCGAGGTGCTGCAGCTTCCATTGGATGAATCTCTCGAGCCAGAAACGATCTTGAGGCGATCAGAGGGCCGGTTTCTGGCTTTTTATGAAGGGTTTCTCGATCCAGCGGTCCTGCCGGCCGGCACGCGCATCACCGTCGTCGGCGAGGTCACTGGCTCGGTTACTGGACCGCTCGACGAGTCGACTTATACGTATCCGACGTTGACCGTGAAGAAAATGACGATCTGGCCGTAT
>JBFKNO010000094.1:0-9133 GCA_041629275.1 Nitrospiraceae bacterium | reverse complement strand
CTCGTCGGGCTCGGGATTTTCCTAGTGGTCGAAGCTGAGAAGGCCTGGATGCGTGCCCGGTCGGCGAGGGCGGCCCGAGGGCACCCGGCTTAGAATCGACGTGAGACCAGTAATCTGAGAGTCGCCCAGGTACCGCCCTGAATCAAAGCAGAACGTGAAGGAGGATGTGATGACGAAGGCCTTATCAGAAGAGGAACTGAAGCTGATGGACGCCTACTGGCGGGCGGCCAATTACCTGTCGGTCGGCCAGATCTACCTGCTCGACAATCCGCTCTTGAAGAAGCCGCTGACGATCGAGCACGTCAAGCCGCGGTTGCTCGGCCACTGGGGCACCACCCCCGGGTTGAACTTCATCTACGTGCATCTGAATCGTGTCATCAAGGAGCACGACCTCGACATGATCTACGTCTGCGGGCCGGGCCACGGCGGCCCGGGCATGGTCGCCAACACGTATCTGGAGGGAACCTACACCGAGCTGTACCCGAATATTTCTTCCGACGAGACGGGCCTGGGCAGACTCTTCAAGCAGTTCTCCTTTCCCGGCGGCATCCCCAGCCACGCGGCTCCGGAGACACCGGGGTCCATCCACGAGGGCGGCGAGCTGGGCTACGCCGTCTCCCACGCCTTTGGCGCCGCCTTCGACAACCCCGACCTGATCGTGGCCTGCGTCGTCGGCGACGGAGAAGCCGAGACCGGACCGCTGGCGACGGCGTGGCACTCGAACAAGTTCCTGAACCCGGTGAAGGACGGCGCTGTCCTGCCGATTCTGCACCTCAATGGCTACAAGATCGCGAATCCGACCGTCCTCGCGCGAATCAGCCATCGCGAGCTGGAGAGCCTGTTCGTCGGGTATGGTTACAAGCCGTATTTCGTGGAAGGCTCGGATCCGGAAAAAATGCACGCGATCATGGCCGAAACTCTTGAGACGATCGTTGCGGAGATCAAGGCGATTCAGCGTGACGCTCGGGAGAAACGATCCACGACGCGACCGGAGTGGCCCATGATCGTCCTGCGGACACCCAAGGGGTGGACCGGACCCAAGGAAGTGGACGGCAAGAAGACGGAGGACTACTGGCGGTCCCATCAAGTGCCCCTCGCCGAGATGGCCACGAAGAAAGATCACGTCAAGCTGCTCGAAAGCTGGATGAAGAGCTACAGGCCCGAGGCGCTGTTCGATGAGAACGGAGCCCTCAAGCCGGAGCTCGCCGAGCTCGCCCCGAAGGGTCCGCGCCGCATGGGGGCCAATCCGCATGCGAATGGCGGCCTCCTGCTGAAGGACCTTCGCATGCCCGACTTTCGAGACTACGCGGTCAAGGTCCCCAAACCCGGGACCGTGGTCGCGGAGACGACCCGGGTCATGGGCGGCTTTCTACGCGATGTGATGAAGCTCAACACGGAGAACCGGAATTTCCGCGTGTTCGGTCCGGACGAAACCGCCTCGAACCGGCTCGGCGCGTTGTTCGAGGTGACCAACCGGACCTGGGTCGCCGACACCTTGCCCGAGGATGACCACCTCGCCCCGGACGGGCGGGTCATGGAGATTCTCAGCGAGCACACCTGCCAGGGCTGGCTGGAGGGCTATCTGTTGACGGGACGGCACGGATTTTTCTCGACCTACGAGGCCTTCGTGCACGTGGTCGACTCGATGTTCAACCAGCATGCGAAGTGGCTGAAGGTGACGAGGAGCGAGATTCCCTGGCGACGGCCCATCGCGTCGCTGAATTACCTGCTGACGTCCCACGTCTGGCGACAGGATCACAACGGCTTCTCGCATCAGGACCCGGGGTTCATCGACCATGTGGTGAACAAGAAGGCCGAGGTCGTGCGGGTCTACCTCCCCCCGGACGCCAACACGCTCCTGTCCGTGACCAACCACTGCCTGCGCAGCCGGGACTACGTGAACGTCATCGTCGCCGGCAAGCAGCCGTCCCTGCAGTACCTGGACATGGATGCGGCCGTGAAGCATTGCACGGCCGGCATCGGCATCTGGGAGTGGGCCAGCAACGACAAGGGCAGCGAGCCGGACGTGGTCATGGCGTGTTGCGGGGATGTCCCCACGCTGGAGACCTTGGCGGCGGTGGATATGCTGCGGCGCCACGTGCCGGATCTCAAGATTCGGGTGATCAATGTGGTGAATCTCATGAAGCTCCAGCCCCAGACGGAGCATCCCCACGGCCTGTCGGACAAGGATTTCGACACGCTGTTCACGACCGACAAACCGATTATTTTCGCGTTCCACGGCTATCCATGGGTCATTCACCGGTTCACCTATCGGCGGACCAACCACCGCAATTTACATGTGAGAGGCTACAAGGAAGAGGGCACGACCACGACGCCCTTCGATATGGTGGTGCTGAACGATCTCGACCGGTTCCACCTCGTGGGCGATGTGATCGATCGCGTGCCCAAGCTGGGCTACATGGCGGCCTACGCCAAACAGGCCATCCGCGACAAGCTCATCGAGCATCGCGAGTATATCGGCAAGCACGGCGACGACATGCCGGAGGTGCGCGACTGGAAATGGCCGTACTGAACACGGCGCCCCGGGTCGAGCCGGCCCGTGGCGTCCAACGATTGCCTCCCCTTACAAAGGGGAGGAACAGGATCGTCACTCAGTTGATTCGATCTGAATAGTCTGAGCAGGGGGCAGCCAGATGATTCTTGCGGGAGATATCGGGGGCACGAATACGAGGCTCGGGTTGTTCGAAGAGAAGAACGGTCGCGTGAGCGCGGTCGTCAGCAGCACCTATCCGAGCAAGGAGCACGACAGCCTCGACGAGATCGTCGCCAAGTTCGTCGCCGAGCATGGCCGCCCCATCGAGGGCGCCTGCTTCGCGATCGCAGGGCCGGTCCATGAAGGGCGTGTCGCCACCACCAATCTGGCCTGGCTGGTCGACGGCGGCCGGCTCGCTGGAAAGTTGGGGCTCCGGCGCATCGGCCTCATCAACGATCTCGAAGCGATCGGGTACGGCCTGCCCCAACTGGAGCGCCAGGACCTCGTGACGCTCAATCAAGGCCAGGCTGGGGCGATCGGGAACCGTGCGATTATCGCGGCTGGAACAGGGCTGGGACAGGCCGGCTGCTACTGGGACGGACGTGAGCACCGTCCCTACGCCTGCGAGGGAGGCCACGCGGATTTCGCGCCACGGAACGAGCTCGAGGTGGAGCTGCTGCGCTACCTCCTCGGAAAGTTCGACCGGGTCAGCTACGAGCGCATCCTGTCGGGATCAGGACTGTTCGAGCTCTACCAGTTTCTGCACCATACCGGCCGCGGGGAGGAGGAGAAGTCCCTGACCGAGGTGCTGTACCAGCAAGCCCACCCGGCGCCCATCGTGCGGGCGGCGCTCGATGGCCGTTCAGAGCGCTGTTCCCAGGCGCTGAATCTCTTCATCTCGCTCTATGGCGCCGAGGCCGGGAATCTGGCGCTCAAGGCCATGGCGCGCGGCGGGCTGTTCGTCGGGGGCGGCATCGCGCCTCGCATCATCGACCGTCTGAAGCAGCCGGCGTTCCTGGAGGCCTTCACCGCAAAGGGGCGAATGAAAGGCTTGCTGGAGGGGATGCCCGTGCACGTCATCGTGAACGACAAGGCGGGTCTGCTCGGCGCGGCCCACCACGCGACGATGTTGCGCTGACCGCGCTCGCAAAGGCCGGCGAGAGTGGCGTGCATGGCCCGCTTGTCGGGGGGTTGGCCTCCCCGAGGAGTGTCACAGGTGCAGCGGCTTGATCGGCGCCAGGACCGCGCCGGGGTCGTCTCGCCAGATCGAGGGATCCGCATCCACGTAAAGCTCCACCTCGTTCCCGTCGGGATCGGTCAGATACAAGCTCTGACTCACGGTGTGATCGCTCATGCCGGTGAGCGGCACGCCGGCGCGCTCCACCTCCAGCTTCGCCGCCCGCAGCTCCTCGAGACCATCCCCGATCTTGATGCCGATGTGGTAGAGCCCCAGCCGTCTGCCGGAGGGTGCGCGGGGGGCGTCGCCGACCTCGATGAGCAAGAGCTCGTGATGCGTGCGCCCGGAGGTCAGTGCCGCCGCCCTCCCGTCGAAGATGCGCCCGATCTCCGTGAAGCCGAGCAGATCCCGGTAAAATTCCAGGGACCGGTCGAGGTCCTTGACGTAGAACACGACATGTCCAAGGTACTGCGCTTTCATGGTCGGTCGCTCCTGCTGCCCATCGCGCTCAGCGGATGCTCTCGTGCATCTCCCAGACCAGCACCTCGCAGCCCATCTCCCGATCAGCCGTGAAGGAGAGGTCGCGTGAATCCGTCACGCGGGCCGCATCGCCCGCCTCGAGCCGCGCTCCACCATTGAGATCCGCCCCGCCCCGTGCCAGGTACACGAAGAGAAAGGGCGCGTCGGGCAGCCGCACGGGTTCCCCCGGCTTCAGATGTCCGCCCCACAGCGTGGCCGCCCGCTGATGCAGACGGACGGCTCCCTCGTGACCGCGACCCGAGGCGATCGCCACGAGACCGCCTTCCGCCAGAGCCGTCGAGCGATCCCGCTGCTCGTAACTTGGAGGCAGCCCCGTCGTGTCCGGCATGACCCACATTTGGACGAGGTGGACCGGCTCCTCCGAGCTGGGATTCTTCTCGCTATGCCAGATGCCCGTCCCGGCGCTCATGCGTTGCGCGAGGCCCGGATGGATGACGCCCGTATGGCCTGCCGAGTCTTCGTGCAAGAGGCGCCCGCTCAGCACCCAGGTCACGATCTCCATGTTCTGATGCGGATGCCGGCCGAAACCGGTTCCCGGCTTCACCCAGTCCTCATTATTGACGACCAGCAGGCCATGGTGCGTGTTGGCCGGGTCCACGTGGGGGCCAAAGCTAAAGGTGTGAAAGGACTCCAGCCAGTCCGTCGACGTGTGGAACCGGTGACCGCCGGGCTGGATCACGATCTGCATGTCTTCAGTCTGCTCACGCTTGGCCTTCATCATGCTGGTCCCCCGGTCCTGTCTTACGAATGGGTTTTCCCTCCGTCGCCCACGTTTATCTTGTAGTCTGTTCGAGGTCCTGTATTCGTGCACCGCCACAGAGTTCCCCCCTCTCCCTCCAGAGGAGGGAGAGGGGTAAGAAGACGTCCCGTACACGATTTCCTGACGAGCCGCATCATAGTATAGTACTAGTTAGAACTAAATCAAGAGGGGGATGGCTTCGGTTCGGGGGCGGACTCGTGTGTCGGGGGCTCGGCGGGGGCCATCTCGGGTTCGGGGATGGGCTTGCGCCACCCCATCTCGCTCAGGGCGCGGAGGGCCTCTTCCCGGCTCGGTCCATGGATGGCGACCGAGGCGAGGTCGCCGGCCTGGGGCTCGAAGCCGATCGTCATCGGCGACACCCGATCTTTGCGCTTGGCGGTCAGGATCAGGTAGGGGTCGCCCGCTTTCTTGGGCCGGGCCTTCTGCTTGGTGTCCTCTTCGCCCGTGGCGCCGGCCGGCGCCTCCGGCGGATGATACTCGAGCGGCTCGATGGCGACGTCGTCGTGGCGGACACGGAGGTCCCACCGTCTCAGGTCCGGCGCGTTCCAGAAGAGCACGTCGCCGTCGAGTCGTTTGAGCCGTTCCGGCGGCTTCTGCCACTCCTGGGGCTCCAGCGCCACCTGAACCTGGGGCACCTGAAACAGCTCCTTGGCCTGGCTGACGAAGAGCATGTTCAGATGATCGTTGGACGTGAAGCCGATGGCGGTGCCGACGAGCTCGAGATGCGCGCGAGTGAGGGTTCGCTCCTGGAGCGCGTCCCCGTAGACCACCGGGAACCCGGCATCCTCGGCGTCGCGACAGCGGTTGGGGTCGGAATCCAGAAAGACGACCGTGGCGCCCGCGTCGCGGATCTGGGTGGCGAGCAGCAGGCTGAGGGGGCGGACGCCAAGGATGGCGACACGGTCCCGCCGGGGAAGTCGAAGGCTGAGCAAGCCGGCGACGGGGCTGGCCGTCAAGCCTGCGAGCAGCACGGTTCCCGCAATGGTCATGAACACGAGCGCCTGCAGCTCGGCGCCCCCGGCCATCCCCCGATCCTCCAGGGTCGCGGCCGTGAGGGACGCGATGGCGGCGGCGATGATGCCGCGGGGGGCGACCCAGGCCATGAACAGACGCTCCTGCAGCGTCAGCTCGGATGCGCGGGTCGAGGCCCAGACGGTCAGCGGACGGACGGCGAAGACGAGCACCCCGATGACGATCACACCCGCCCATCCAAGCGTGACGACGTTGACGAGTCGCACGTCGGCGGCGAGCAGGATGAACAGGAGCGCGACGAGCATGATCGTGAGCTGGTCCTTGAACTCGCGCAGGTCGCGATCGACATGGGTCTGCCGGCTTCCGACCACCACCCCGGCCGCGGTGACGGCGAAGAGGCCGGTGTGGGCAAGGACTTGATCGCAGGCCTGGTAGAGCAGGATCACGAGTGCGAGCGTGACGATGTTCTCGAAGCCCTGGGGGATCAAGCGCCGCAGATTGAGCAGCCATCCGATCACGAAGCCGCCCGCGATGCCCATGCCGATCCCGAACCCGATCCGCATGAGCAAGGTGAGTGTCTCGCTCGCCAGCCGTTCCGCGGATGGCACGAGGACGATCTCGAGCACGAGCAGCGCCAGGATGGCTCCGATGGGATCGATCAGCACGCCCTCCGCTTCGAGCAGGTGCTTCAGCTTCGGCTGGAGACGCATGTCGCGCAGGAGTGGGGCGACGACGGTCGGTCCGGTCACCGTGACCAGGCTGCCGAACAGAACCGCCACGTCCCAGGACCAGCCGAGGAGCATCCGCGCCGCCAGCGTCGCGCCGACCAGCGTGATGATGGCGCCGACCGTGACGAGTCGCCGGATGGGCGCCTCCTGGCTTCGCAGGCGACCCAGCTCGAGGTTGAGCCCGCCTTCGAAGAGGATGATCGCCACGCCGAAGTTCACGATCTCGAACAGCCCGGCGCCGAGGGACCGCGGGATCACCCAGCCGAGACCTTCGGGGCCGAGCGCGATCCCCATGGCGAGGAGCAGCACGATGCTGGGAAAGCCGAGCTGCCGGGCCACGGCCTGCGCGAACACGCCGGCCGACAAAGCCAGGGCAAGGGTCATGCCTCCGTGCGCTTCCATCTGACTAACCTGGCTCCATCGTCTGCTTGTGGGAGTTCGTCTGCGTGAGAGAAAGTGTGGCCGAGGTGGCGCGGGATGCAATATAAGTACGTGTTTTCTTCCGGCTCGTCAATACAGGGCGTGATATCGAAGCTTGAAAAGTTTGGCCGGACGCGGCTACAGTCGGAGCCCCCTGGGACACCGCATCCCGCGAGAGGGTTATGGTCGAGCCGGCGTCTATGGGATGAACTTCAAGTACATGCCGGAGCTGAGCTGGCCGTGGGGCTATCCGGCCGTCCTCGGGATCATGGCGGTCGTGGCCGGGTGCATGCTGGGGTACTTCCGCCGCAAGAAGTGGCTGTAACGGCGCTGTTCAGAGGCTGAGCTTATTGTAGGCGTCCAAGGCAGCGACCTTGTAACACTCGGCGAGCGTCGGATAGTTGAAGACGGTCTTCAAGAAATAGTCCAGCCCCCTGTCGGTGCCGATGATCGCCTGGCCGATGTGCACGAGCTCCGTGGCGCCGGTCCCGATGATGTGGACCGCCAGGAGCCGGCGATCGACCCGGTGAAACAGCAGCTTGAGCAAGCCGCTGTCGTCCCCCAGGATCTGGCCGCGCGCGATCTCGCGATAGCGAGCGAACCCGGTCTCATACGGGATGCGCTGGGCGGTCAGCTCCTCCTCGGTCGGTCCGACCATGGAGATCTCCGGAAGGGCATAGATGCCGATCGGAAAGTGCTCGGCCATCGGCTCAGTCTCGACCCCGAAGGCGTAACAGGCGGCCAGCCTCCCCTGCTCGGACGAGGTGGCGGCGAGGCTGGGGTAGCCGATGACGTCGCCGGCGGCGAAGATGTTCGGCACGCTCGTCCGGAACTGCTTGTCGACCTTCAGACGTCCTCGATCGTCGGCGACGAGACCGGCGGCGCCGAGGTTGAGCGACTCGGTCGCGCCCAGTCTTCCGACGGAGAAGAGCACCAGGTCGGAGACCAGACGCTTGCCCGAGACGAGGTGAATCACGGCGCGGCGCGGCGGCCCTTCGGCGATCTCCAAACGCTCGACGGCTTCACCCAAACGAAAGGTGACGTGACGCGTTCGCATCTGGTGGATCAGCTCGTCCAGGATCTCGTGATCGAGGAACTCCATCGGCCGCTCGCGCTTGTCGACGACGGTGACATTGACGTCGAGCGCCGAGAACATGGAGGCATACTCCATGCCGATGACCCCCGCTCCGACGACGGCCCTGGTTCGTGGCAACCGCGTCAAATCTATGATGCCGTCGCTCACGATCACGGTCTCCCCGTCCGCCGGCACGCCCGGCGGGGGGGCCGGCACTGTGCCCACCGCCACCAGGATCTTGTCCGCCGTGATCGATCGCGATCCGTGGCCTGTCGCCAGCTGGATGGTGTGATCGTCCTTGAGCGACGCGTCGCCTGGAATGAGGGTCACGCCGTTTCGCCGGAGCTGGTCCTCGACCACCTCCGTCTCGCGTTGCACCACACGTGTCACCCTCGAGAGGAGCTGGCCCATGGTCACACGGTTCTCGGCCGGAGCCTCGGCGCCTTGCTGAAAGCGCGGGACGTGGCTGCCGACCGACAGCACGGCCTCCCGGAACGTCTTGCTGGGGATGGTGCCCGTGTCGAGGCACGCGCCGCCGACGATCCGTCTCTTTTCGATGACGGCCGCACGCTTGCCGAGCTTGGCGGCCTGGACCGCCGCGCGTTGCCCGGCCGGGCCGCTCCCGATGCAGAGAAGGTCGAAATCGTAATGTGGGCTCATGGGGTCGCTTACGTCGAGCACAGGGGACTCATTGTGGGGGTTGTCGCCGCCAGCGTCAAGGGCTGACTGACCCATGCCGGCGCGAGCGAGTTTGCCGCCGGACGGCGCCGAAGCTCTCCGGCTCTAGGCGGACGCGCCCCGGCCTCCGGCTGCGGCAAAGTGTCGCTTTGCGAAGGCGATGCGGTCGTCGAGTGAGGAGAGGGTGTGGCGCTGTTGCTCGACGAGGTCCAGGCGGGGGCCCAAGCCTGCGCGATTGGCGATCTGAATATTGAGCCCCGGCCGCGCGTTGAGCTCCAGCATGAGGGGG
>JBFKNO010000093.1:0-9172 GCA_041629275.1 Nitrospiraceae bacterium | reverse complement strand
CGGGTTCGCCGGGATGCACACGTTCGTCAAATACGCCAAGGCCTGGGAGCGACTTCACGGCCAGGGGCAAGATCTGATTCGTGACTAGACCCGACAGAGGGCAAGCCAGCCAGGATGGCGAGCGAGCTCGTAGCGTGTCATGCCGTCCGATCGTAGCTGCAGCATCTTATGCTGCCCGCGGCATGGCGCCATAAGATGGCGCAGCTACAGCATGTCAGATTCTCATTATGTTCTGTGCGCCCAAGGCCGATGACAACGAATAAGTTGGAACGGCAGTACGAGGGTGTTAACGTTCCTTTACGAGGGGCTTCCAGCAGGACCAGTCGACCTCATCCGCCAGTATTGAAGGAATCGGTCAGCGACCAGTTGGTGCCCGACCTCGTTCCAGTGCACGTCACCGGCGATATGAAACCGCCTGATCGATTCCTTCGGGTCGGCACCTGGACGGACAAAATCGGGGAAGAGATTGAGGAAAGGGATCGATCGCTCGGCGGCCCAGGCCTGCCAGGTTGCCACCTGGACCGAGTCCAGGTCCTGATGCAGGATTTGGTCCGGCCAGGGGTAGACCGCCAGCGTCATCCCGATGCCGTATCGCGTGATCAGGTCGTACAACATGGTCATGTGTTGCTGCGCTTCGGCAAGGCCCCGTGCGCCATATTGCGCGTACACCGCCTCGTCGATCGTCCAGAGGCTCCGGTGGTCGTTGATCGCGTAGGCTTTCTCCTCGTCCGTCCGTCGAGCGTTGGGGCCGTTCGTCAAGAGGGAGTTTGCTTTTGCGGTCAGGTGCCAGATATTTCTCGGAATCGTCGTGTAGCCATAGACAAGGTCCCGGAGCGCCGTCAGTCGGTCACCCGTCCAGACGACTCTACCGTCACGAAGCTCGTAGGACTCGGCCTCGTCCTGGATGTCCGAGATATCGAGAAACACGACCAAATGGTCGAAGCGGAGTCCGACCGTCTCCAGGAGGTGCTCGGTTTTCTTGAAGTAGATGATGGGGGAGTACGACGCGACCGCGGCGTTGAGCACCTCGACGTTCTTGCCGGCCAATGTCGCATCGATCAGGCCGACGAAAGTCTTGTCGTACTCAAAGCCCATCCCCTGGGTGAACGAGTCACCCATAAAGAGGAGTCGGTACTGGGGGGAGGTGAGCGGCACCTCCCGGACGGCCCGGTCCTTGAATCCGAGCGAGTTGGTCGTGACGGCGTACTGGAGATGACCCCATTGCTGGAACAAGTATTGGGTCGAGGCTTGCATGGTGTGATGAAAGACGGGGGAGCGCACGCCCATCGCGTGCCGGTTCGCGAGCTTGTGGATCGTACCGTACTTGAACAGGTGGTAGATCCCCGTGCCGGTGAGATCGATCACCATTGCGGCCACGAAAACAATCAGAAACAGGGTTGTCTTGGGGTGCCGCCGGATCCAGCTTGGCGATGAGTGACCGTCCATGGAAGCTCGGGATGTTGATGTTGAAGAGGCACCGAGGGGATCGCGCGTGCAGGCCGCCCGACAGTAAGCCATACGGTGGATGTTGTCAAGCAGCCGGGAATCGCTCCTCGAGGCCAGCCTGAAGCGAGATCCCCGGAAGACCATCATGCGAATCGGTATTGATGCATTCCCGGCACTGGAAACGAGCGGAGGTATTGGAACCTACGTCCGGCACCTTCTGCCAGCCTTGGGGGCGCTGGAGAGTGGAGACGAGCTCATCGCCTACGTCCCCGGCCTGAAGGCTTCGCGGAGCGCTCCCTTTCGTCACGACGTCACACCCGGAATCAAATACCGACCAACCAATCGAGCGGTCTTGCGCTGGCGGGGATGGCTGGATGGGCTGGATCTCTACCACGGGACAAATTTCAAGTTTCATACGCAGGGCAGGCATGGCGCCGTCGTCACGATTCATGATTTGTGGCTCGACCGGCATCCCCAGTACAGCCGAAAGCTCTTCGGGCAGGGCGCCTCGACGCTCCGGGCGCGGCACCGACTGCGAGGCGCCGTCCGAGTCATCGCCGACTCGCGCCACACCGCGTGCGACATCCAGGAGATCTACGGCGTTTCGTCGGAAAGGGTCGTGGTCATCTATCCCGGCACGCCGAGCGCGTTCTTTGATGAGCCGGCCCCCGACCGCCTCACCGACCTTCGTACACGATACAAGCTTGACACCACCCCCTTTATCTTGTTCGTTGGCGGAGCGGATCCGAGAAAGAACCACCGGGTGCTCGTCGAGGCGTTCGCCAGCCTTGCTGAGCTCAGGAGGCACATGGCGCTCGTGATCGTGGGGGATTCCGACCATCGCGACCTTCGCATCAGCGATACGGTGCGCGAATGCAAGCTGGAGAGCCGGGTCCATTGCGTCGGCTCCGTTCCCGTCCACGACCTCCGGCTGCTTTACGCCGCGGCCGAGCTCTTTGCATTCCCGTCCCTCTACGAAGGGTTCGGCTTCCCAGTCCTCGAGGCGATGGCTTGCGGCACGCCAGTTCTGACCTCGAACCGGACATCACTGCCCGAGGTGGCTGGCGATGCCGCCCTCCTGGTCGACCCGGGGTCCGCGGAGGAGGTGGCGGAGGGGATCAGGCGCATCGTGACTGATACGTCGCTCCGCGCGTCGCTGCGAAACAAGGGTTTGGCTCGCGCCAAGGAGTTCAACTGGGAGACCACCGCGCGTCAGACTCATGCTGTCTACCGAGACGCGTGCAACACACCCTGATCCTCGTCCTCTGCGCCACTGTGGCAGAGGGGGAGGGCGGGGGATGGGACGATGAACGATGAGAGCGCACGCAGCTAGGAACCCGCAGAACATTCTCGTCATCATGCTCCGCTACATCGGCGACGTCCTCCTGACGACGCCCGTTCTGAGGACGCTCCGAGAATGTTTGCCTGATGCCCGGATCACCATGGCGGTCAACGCGGGGACGGAGGCCGTCCTGCGAGGGAACCCGGACGTCGACCACGTGCTCGTCGTCCAGCGACGGGGGCTCATCACTCAAATGCGCTTTCTCCGGCAACTATGTGCTCGAGGATTCGATTGCGTCATCGACCTCACCGATGCCGATCGCTCGGCCATCCTGAGCCGGGTGACCGGCGCCCCCGTCCGGATCGGCTTCAACGAGGAACGCCGCTGGCGCGGGCTCTTGTACACCGACCTCGTCACAGTCCCGACGGCCCACTTGCATCGCGTCGAGCGGAATCTGGAGGCACTGCGCCCGATGGGCCTCGAGCCCAAGTCCTCGGCATTGATCCTGAGACCCTCTCACGAGGATGACGAGGAGGCGGTCGAACTCCTGCGAGAACTAGGGCTGGAGGAGGGGGCCTCCCCCATCGTGATGCTCCATCCCGGTGCCCGCTACTGGTTCAAGGCCTGGCCCGCCGAGCGATTCGCCGCCTTGGCGGATCGTCTCGCAGAGGAGCTGGGCTGCGCGGTGCTGGTCGGCGGGAGCGAGACGGATCGATCGGTCGCCGACAGGATCCAAGGGCGGGCCCGATCCAGGCCCGCACTGCTGGCGGGCAGGACCACGGTCCCGCAATTTGCGGCGCTGCTCAAGCGATGCCGGCTCTTCGTCGGGAACGACAATGGCCCGATGCACATGGCAGCCGCCTTGCAGGTGCCCCTCGTCGCGTTGTTCGGACCATCCGATCCCGCGATCTGGGGACCGCGGGGGGGAGCGATGGAGATCATTTATAGAGGGGATTGGTGCGGTCCCTGTGTGCATCCCACCTGCGTGAGAGGGGAGGAGCGTTGCATGAACCAGATCTCGGTGGAGGACGTGCTGGCCGCGGCGAAGCGCCTGCTCGGATCCCCTCTGCCGGGATCGGTGTCGGGAGCAACGCCATGAAGGTGGCGATCGCCGCCTGGCACCTCAAGGATCGTAACGTGGGCCTGGGCCGGTACTGCCAGGGGTTGATGCACGCCCTCGGTGAAGTCGACCCCGGCAACGAGTACGAGATCCTGTCCCCTGTGGTGCCGAGCCGGCTGCCCACGAGCCCCAACATACGGATCCGCAAGGTGGCCTTCCCTCTGCTCAAGCGCCGCTTCTGGGAGCAAGCCGTCCCCTTGGTCGCAAGCCGGCACGACGTCCTTCACTTTCCCTACGATGCCACGATCGCATATAAACGGTCCCCCACGATCGTGACCATTCACGATGTGAAGCCCCTGATTTTCGAGGAGCTCCGGCCCAATCGCGGTCTGGGCGGCCTTGTGTTGCAGGCGTTGATTCGCGACGAGTGGTCCAGGATCGACCACGTGATCACGGACTCCGAATGTTCCCGGCGCGACCTGATCGAGCGAGCGGGCGTGCCGGAGCACCGCATGACGGTGGTGTACCCCGGCATCGATACGACCGTCTTTCGACCTTCCAGGGACGGGGACCTGAGCGGCACTGCTCCGACAACCAAACCCTACGTGCTCTGCGTGAGCGGCGGCGACCCGACGAAGAACATCGAGACGCTGATCGATGCCTTTGCGGCCTTACCTTCATCGGTCCGCGACGAGCACGACCTCATCCTGGCCGGGGATTTGCGAAGGCGCGAGGACCTGCGGGCCAGGGTTGCGGAGCGAGGGATCGCAGGACAGACGTGTTTCGCCGGTCTCGTCAGCGACGAGAGTCTCGTGGACCTGTACAGGGGCGCGTCTCTCTTTGTTTTCCCGTCTCGCTACGAAGGATTCGGGCTGCCCGTCCTGGAGGCCATGGCCTGCGGCTGCCCCGTCGTCTGCTCGAATGCCGCGTCCCTTCCCGAAGTGGTGGGCGACGCTTCGCTGCTGGTGGATCCGTCGAACACAGAGGGGTTCACCCGCGGGATGCTGGCGATGCTGTCGGATCGCGAGGCCGCGGAAAAGTTCCGTCACCGCGGACTCTCTCGCGCCGCACGTTTTTCCTGGCAAGAGACGGCGCGCCAGACCGTTCGGGTGTATGCGCGCGTAGGTGGGCAGGGCTGAAGGTCGCCCCTTCCTGAGTCTGTGAAGGGGCGCGACAGGTCATCGCAGCCTCTGGGGAGGATCGGGAATGACGTCACCCGGGGAGGGAAAATCCTATGAGAATTCTGATCACAGGTGGGGCGGGGTTTCTCGGTAGCCACTTGTGCGATCGGCTCATCGAAGAGGGACACCAGGTGATTGGCATTGACAATCTACTCACTGGTCGGGCCGAAAACGTCGCGCACCTCCTGGGGCACGAGCGATTCAGCTTCGTCAAATACAACGTGTGTGACTATCTGCATGTTGACGGACAGCTTGACGCGGTCATGCATTTCGCATCGCCCGCCAGCCCGCAGGACTACCTTGAATACCCCATTGCCACACTGAAGGTGGGCGCTCTTGGCACGCACAAGGCGCTCGGGTTGGCCCTCGCGAAGCGAGCCCGGTTCCTCCTCGCGAGCACGTCGGAGGTCTACGGTGATCCCCTCGTGAACCCGCAGCCGGAATCCTACTGGGGCAACGTCAATCCGATGAGCCCGCGGGGCGTCTATGATGAGGCGAAGCGATTCGCGGAAGCCATCACAATGGCCTACCATCGCTACCACGCCTTGGATACGCGCATTGCTAGAATCTTCAACACCTATGGGCCACGGATGCGGCCGAACGATGGACGAGTGGTCTCGAATTTCATCGTGCAGGCCATCCAGGGAAAGTCGCTGACGGTCTACGGGGAGGGCTCGCAAACGAGAAGCTTTTGCTATGTGGATGATCTGGTGATGGGAATTATCAAGCTGTTGATGGCGGAAAGACGCGGAAAGAGTCCATCCATGGAGCAAGATGTGCACCTGCCGGTCAATCTTGGAAATCCCAGGGAGCTGTCCGTTGTCGAAATCGGGCGTATGGTGCTGCAGTTGGCCGGCTCGTCCGGCAAGCTTCAACATCATCCACTTCCAGTGGATGATCCTCGCGTGCGGAGGCCGGACATTGCAAGGGCCAAAGAACTCTTGAAGTGGGAGCCAAAGGTGAGCCTTGAGGAAGGCCTGCAACGCACGATCGACTACTTTCGGGCCGTATTGACTTGATCGCCTGTGTTCGTACCAGCCCATTTTGCTTTTTAAAGAATGCCGTCTATAGTACTATGGCAAAGAACGCATCGTCGAATGACTGATGCGGCAACCAGATCCGAGGTTGGTCGAGCCCCCGGCTTGAGTGTTGGAGCTTTGCATCGCAAGCGCTTCGCGCCAAGATGGCAGCAATTTCTTTGGAGCGCGAGCGAAAGAACCCGTCAAGGTCTCTGGAGTGATCGCTTGCTAGGTGATGAGGCGACCGCCCACACCACCCCAGAAGTAAGTGGCACCTGCTACGCGGACACAGATACGAGTCTGACAAACGAGGAGATTTAGCAAGGTATGAAGAAGGCTCTGATCACCGGCATCACAGGGCAGGACGGCTCGTACCTCGCCGAGCTGCTACTCAGTAAGGGATACGAAGTGCATGGTATCGTACGCCGTGTCGCCATCGAGGACCCCGTGCATCGCCTTTGGCGTATTCTCCATATCAAGGACCAGATAAATCTTCATGCAGCCTCCCTTGAGAGCTACCCTAGCATCGTCAGAGTTTTCAATGAAGTCGTACCGCAGGAGTGTTACCACCTTGCTGCACAGAGCTTTGTCGCGTATTCATTCGAGGATGAATTTTCCACACTCAATGCCAACATCAATGGGACGCATTACGTCCTGAGTGCCCTTAAGGATTGCGTCCCGGACTGCCGTTTTTACTTCGCGGCGTCCAGCGAGATGTTTGGGAAGGTGGCCGAAACCCCGCAGAACGAGGAAACACGGTTTCATCCCCGCTCCGCATATGGAATCTCAAAGGTGGCGGGCTTCGAGCTGACCAGGAACTATCGGGAAGCGTACGGAATCAAGGCCACATCCGGCATTCTCTACAATCATGAATCCCCACGCCGGGGCTTCGAGTTTGTGACGAGAAAGATCACGTCTCATGCGGCACGAATCAAGCGCGGGCTGGCGACAGAGCTGCGGTTGGGCAACCTGGAGGCGAAACGCGACTGGGGCCACGCTCGGGACTATGTGTTCGCGATGTGGCTGATGCTGCAACAAGAGGTTCCTGATGATTACGTCATCGCAACTGGTGAGCAACACACCGTAAAAGAATTTGCGGAAGCTGCATTCGCACGTTTTGGTCTGGATTACCGGGACCATGTTGTCATAGACCCGCGGTTCCTTCGGCCTGCTGAGGTCGAAACGCTGCTGGGCGATGCATCGAAGGCACGTCGCGTACTCGGTTGGTCCTGCCAGACTTCTTTCAAGGAGCTTGTCCAGGAAATGGCAGACGCGGATCTGAAGTCGTTGATCGACCAGGGGTAGGGCTGGAGTAGACCTCCCGGAAGTCTTTGCCGCCATGCTCGACGCAGAGACTATGCGGAAACAGGGCAGGGTTCGCGGGGTGGGGCCCCTTGTTCAGACAGGAGCAAGTGCCAAGTCTGCCTGCTAGCCTGGCCAAACATCCCTCTGCTGTGACGAATGGCAACACGGGGCCGCGCCTGCGAGATTCGGGGCCCTGCAGGACAGGTCAATCGGTCGAACGAGCGGGTCTCGGTTAGTGGCCTCCCCGTCTGGTCTGTTGGGCCTCTCGGTGCGCTCTGTGCCTCACATCCAAGCAGAAGATCTGGGGTTTCCTCCCACCGGCCTCCCCACCACTGCCGCCGGCCCGGCTGGAGCAGCGAGGGAGCGACTGCAGGGCCCCGCATGTGTGTCTGCGCATGCCTGCAGTTTGACCTGCCGTCCACAGTTCGCGCTGCAAAAGCGTTGGTAAGAGCGCATAGCCACAGCCAGTTTACTTCGTTGTGCTGCCTTCTTGCCTCTTGACTCGTTACCTGTTTTGTGGTCAACTTTCGCCCGCCCGCGAAGGGCGATTTGTGCCTTCGTCTCGTGGAGAAGCAGCGGTTCAGGCACTTCGAAGGACATGCCCGATCACGGGCGGGGGAGTCGTAGCGAAGTGAATATTCGCGCCGCGATCCCACGAGAAGTAAGCTGCCTCATTCCCCTCTGCCGGAAAGCCCATACCTAAAGGCAAGCTCAATGCTCTCCCCGGCCGGCAGGGCGGCTGACGGCAGGCTTTTAGAGTGTGACTGAGAGGGCGAAGCTCTGCTTCCTGAAAGATCTCTGCGCATTATCGAGTTCCGAGGTGATGGGAAGCACAGATGAGAACTTCAGCCGAACGATCCTGCGCCGTGCCGCGATCAGTCGCGATTGTTGGTGCGTGATATCAGACCAGCTTTATTCTCCCTGAGAGATCGATGTTCCACCAAGATTGTTCCCTAACGGCGATAGCGTGAGCGGAACGGGAAGAATTACGCCGGCACGAGGGAAGCTGGTGAGACACCTCGATTTCACGATACCAATTCGATCCGTGAGCTGATTGATCGTTCAACCTGCTCTGACGTCACGCGCTTGACGAGGATTGACGATTTAGTCTCGGAAGTGTCACAACCGATGCGCAACCCACGATGAACCACTGGCTGTTAGCCCTCAGCCACAGAATTGGGCTTGCAAAGGAAACACAGGCCACAGCGTGGACCTATCAAGGGTATGGTCTTGTCATCATCACCTTCCTGAGTTTTTTCCCGCCCCTGTTTAGGCCGCAGGAGCACTTGTTTTTTCTGCTGCTCGCGGTCGCGGTCGTCTTGTGTTGGATACAAGGCAGAACACCTTTCATTCGCACTCCAATCGACGTCCCATTGCTCCTGTTCTTGGCATGGGTGCTCTTCACGATTCCATTTGCCATCGATCCTGCGTATAGCTTCAGCGAGTGGCGTAAATTGGCCGCACAAGTCTTAGTATTCTACTGGGCATTCTTAGTTCTGGATCGGAATGTTGTATCCTTCTCTTTCTCAATCCCCGATGGGAAGGCAGAGTTGGCGGTTTTGCGAGAGCGACTTGCTAGGCTAGTCATTCTCGCTGCTGCAGTCGGCATGATCATTGTGTGCCTGTATGCACTGACGGGCTTTGCTCTGAGAGAAGACAAGGGGTTGAGAGCGCGAGCGATCGGGTCTGATCCAAACTGGCTTGGCACCTATGCGGTGATAGGAGTTCCCCTACTGGGTTTTGTCGCGATGCAGGTGACGCATCGATGGTGCCGGCTCGCCTGTGCAATCCTAGGAGTCGGACTCGGACTGACCGCCGGGTTCGTGTCGTTTATGCGGGCCGCATGGTTGGGTCTGATGTCTCAGGGAGCGGCGTTTTT
>JBFKNO010000092.1:0-9222 GCA_041629275.1 Nitrospiraceae bacterium | reverse complement strand
TTACTGCAGGAGCTGCAGCGCCACCTGCGGCAGCGAATTGGCCTGGGCCAAGATCGCTGTACCGGCCTGAACCAGGATCTGGTTCCTGGTGAACTGCGCGGTCTCGAATGCGAAGTCCGCATCCCGGATCCGCGACTCCGACGCGGTGAAGTTTTCCGCCGCGATCCGCAGGTTGACCACGGTGTTCTCCAACCTGCTCTGGACCGCGCCGATGCCTGCACGGATCTTGTTCGCTTGATCCAGTGCCGCGTCGATGGTCAAGATCGCCTGCTCCGCGCTGTCCTGCGAGGAGAGGTCGACCAGGCTGAGTCGGTTGGTGAGATCCGGCGTGTAGGTCTTGACCGCCAGATCCGCCCCCAGCTCCGACACGTTGGTGCCGCCCACCTTGACCTCCCTGGACGAGCTCAGCGTCAGGGAGCCGCGGTAGACGTTGTTGGTATTGGTCGATCCGCCGATGCCCAACGCGGTGTTGATGGTTGCGTTGGACCGGACGGCGACGTTGCGGCCGTCCCCGGCCGTGAGGACCAGCTTGTTCTCCGAGTTCACGGACGCAGTCACGCCCGTGCTGTCCCGCTGCGCGTTGATCGCGGTGACCAAAGCACCCGACCCGTCGTTGGCGAGGACGTCAACGGCACCGATGTCGACTCCGTTGATGGCCAGGTCGCCGCCACGAATCGTGACCGCCGCGATGGCGTTGGCGCCGGTCACGACATTGGAGTTCGCATCGGCCAAGACGGTGGTGACACCGCGGACCGCGTTCACGGCCGCCGCCTTGCCGATGGCGGACGACTGGCCGTTGTAGATGACGGTCGTGGCCGTGTTGGTGGCGAAGGTCTCGGAGAAGTAGAGATTGCTCGCCACGCTGGCCCCGGACGTCTTGAGCGCCAGGTTGACGCCCTTGGTGGCCTGCAACAGAATCTGTCGGGCGATGGCGCTCGACGGCGTGCGGGCCACGGCCTGGACGTTGGTGATCGAGGCCGCGTTGATGTCGGCGACGATCCGGCCCAGGAACGACGCGACGGATGCGTAGGTGTCAACGGACGCGGCGGTGAAGTTGACGAACTGTCCGTTGACCTCGAACTGTGTGCCGCTGACGCTGGCCGCGAAGTTGAGCGACGCGTAGGTCAGGGTCGCGTTCACTTGGACTACGTCTCCCGTGGCCGCGCTGATCGTGGCGCCCGTCGTGATGCCGATCGAGCCGTAGGAGCTGAAGAGCTCGATGGCGACGGAGGCGCTGGTCGCGACCGCGGTCGAGATCGTCGTGCCGGAGTCGCCCACGGTCAAGCTCGCCCGGACCAGGAAGAATGACCCGGTCGAGGTGGCGGCGTCCGCACCGGCGCTCGTGGCCTTCGTGACCAAGGTGCCGACGATCGAGACGAACCCGCCCTCATCGTCTTTCTGGATGACCCCGTTGAAGACGAGGCTCGAGTTCGTGGTCGTGGCTAACGACGTCCCGATCCCGATGTTGCTCGCGACCGTGCTGCCCAGTTCCTGGGACAGCAGCTCCACGACCGAGACCTGGTCGTCGCCGTCGCTCGTCACCACGTTCTGGCCGTTGATCGTGACCTCACCGGTCGCGGCGTTGGCGTTGATGCCGTTCTGCGCGCCGTCAGTGAGTCCGCCCGGTTCGATCGCGGTGCGTGAGCCCAGGGACTTGGCGCGGACGTCGCCCAGGGTGAAGGTGACGGTCTGGCCGAAGTTGGCGCCGATCTGGAAGAGCCGGTTGGCGAAGCTGCCGTCCAGCAGCGGGGCGCCGTTGAACTCCGAGGTGTTGGCGAGCCGGGTCAGCTCTTCGACGAGCTGATTGGACTCGTCCGTCAGGGTGAGTCGATCGCTCGGGGTGTTGTCGTCCGAGGCCGCTTGTACGGCGAGCTCTCGAAGCCGCTGCATGATGTTGGTGATCGTGTTCAACGCCCCCTCGGCCGTCTGCACGAGGGAGATCGCGTTGTTCACGTTCCGGGTGGCCTGGTTGAGGCCCCGGGTCTGGGCTTGCAGCTTGGTGGCGATGGCGAGCCCGGCGGCGTCGTCCCCGGCGCGGTTGATGCGCAACCCCGAGGAGAGTCGCTCGAGCGATTTTCCCAACGAGCTCGACGACTGCTCGAGATTGCGCTGCGCGTTGACGCTCGCAATGTTGGTATTGACAACAATGGCCATGTCGTTTCCTCCTTGACTAGCGGATGGCTTGCTTCCTTGCGTTCGTTCTCAGTCGGCGTCTTCGGGCCTCCCCGGCCCTTCCCTTCGTCTTGGTCCACGTCACGTGCGGCAGTCGGTGATCACCCCCTTCCGGCTTTCCGGCTGCACTCATTATCGGCGCCTGGGCGGCAAACTTAACGGGGTGGTGCCGGGGAAGGCGGGAAAGGCCCGGGCCGTCAGGCGTCGGGCTAAAACGCCCGAATCGGCAGCAAGGAGCATCAAGGGGCAGGGTGCTGACCCGGCGGATCAGCCGCGGACGGCCGCCGGGAGCTCACCGCGGATCATCTGCTGGTAGAGGACGCTCAGTTGTGTGACCAGCTCCGGCCGCTGCGGTGCCAGCCTGATGAGCTGCTCGAGGACCGGCACGGCCTTGTGGGTCTGCCCCAGGCGGAGATACAGCCGGGTGAGGAGCTCGCAGACCTCCGGGCTGTCCGGGCGCAGGCGAAGCGCTTCGAGCCAAAAACTTTCGGCGACCTCGTCCTGCCCGTTGTCGATGGCAAGGAGGCCGAGGTCGCGGTAGACCACCGGGTTCTCGGGCGACAGGCTCAGCGCCTGCTCCAGCATCAGCAGCGCCTCTTCGCGGTCCTCCTTGGCGATCAAAGCGTGGGCCAGGTGGTAGCAGGCCTCCCAGCTCGACTGGGTGCTCACCAACCGCTGGTAGTGCTCGATCGCGCGGTCGTAGGTGCCCAACCGGAAATAGAAGTTGGCGTTGTCGAGTGGATGCGGCTCGCGATACTGGGACAGCGCCGCCTGGGCTGTGTCCTCCCAGGCCCGGGTTTTCTGCAGGCACTCAGCCATGAGCGCCTCCACGCGTGCGGCCTGCTTCGGGGACTTCTGCAGCGCGTCCAGGTACGTGCGCGCCTCTTCCGGATGGTGCTGGATCAGCGCGATCTCGGCCAGGTGCAGCCGCGCTTCCGGGTGGATCGGATGCGCCTGGAGAATCTGCGTGCCGAGCTCCGTGGCTCGGCGGTAGCACCCGAGGCGCTTGTACCGCGCCATCGCCTGGACCTTGCTCGCAACCGATTCAAGGGGTCGGCGGCGGAGCTGCACGAGCTCCTTCACCCGCTCTTCCAGCGTCCGGACGCCTTGGGCGAAGGGTTTCAGGACGCGCAACAGGCCGCGGTAGTAGACCCCCGCCCGCGCAATCTGCTTGCGGAACCGCTCATGGGGATCTTCCAGCGCATCGATGTCGTTCACGACCTGGCTGGACATGTAGAGCTCGAGCGCGAGCGCGTACTCGCCCAGCATCTCCAGGAACCGCTCCTTCTCGCGCACCCGCGCGGTGCGTTTTTCCATGCGTGCGGAGAGCTTCGGATAGCGGTCCGAGTGAGGGCCTTTTTGCTTGAGGAGACGGCGGGACTTTTTCACGTCGGCGAGCACCTTTTCGGAGTCGCGGAGGACGTCCTCCGCGTGACCTCGGGCTTCGGTAAGATTCCGGAGCAGCCGGTCGTAGTCGATCTCCGTCTCCTCCCGGCAGGCCTCCGCGATGCGTCCTTTGATGTCGACCGCCTCGGCGAGCCCGTGCTGATCGATGGCGTCTCTCAATGTCATCACCTCGGTGCCTTTGAGGCCGAGCCCGCCTTCGGTGGCGTTGATGCAGCTGACCTTGCTCCGCACGATCAGGTCTTCCATCAACACCTTGAAGCTCTGAAACAAAGTTTCGGTCTCCACCCTGTCCCCGAAGAGATCCTTGCTCTCCACCAGCTTTCGGGGCTTGCCCTTCTTCATCGCGCGCTCCCAGGGAGAGCCCTGGCTCAGGTGCGCGGCGTGCTTCTTGTTCTCGTAAAAACAGAAGTCCTGCCCGATGAAGATGATCGGGCTCGCGCCCAGGAGCCAGGCCAGATTGAACGCCATATGCGCGACGGACTGCGAGCCGATGTCGATCTGTCCCTTCTCCGGCCAGCAGGGCGAAAGCCAGCGATAGACGGACATGTTCGATCCGATGGCGAACCGTCCACCGGCGAAGGTCCTGACCATGTCGGGATAGTTGTTGACGTGACACACCAGGAAGGACCCGCGATCCATGGGAATATCGCGGAACTTGCGATAGCTGGCCTCTTGCGGATCGGCGGTGACCGTGAAGTCGGGCGTGATGCCGTAGGGCACGAGCAACCGGAGCACCGTGTCGCAGGCGATGACGACGGCCCGCCCCTCCGCCGCCTTCAGGACGGGAAAATTCTGCTGGAGCGAGGGTCCCGCCGACACGATGATCGCAGGTACCCCCTTGAAGAGCCCCTTCAGCTTGAGGACGCCGGGGAGGCTCATGATGTGATGCATGTTCTCGAGCGCGTTTTTCATCATGAGGTGACCGAGGCCCATGCGGGTCACCTTGTTGATCTGGAAGACCTTGAGTCGCTCGGCGACGCGCTCCTGCGCCTGCTTGTAGCCCTGCGGGTCGGTCTTGCACGCCGCCCCCTGGCGCAGCACGAGAATCCTGTTGGTGAGCATGTATTTCTGGCTGTGCTGGGAGAGCAGCCGGTCGAACTGATTCGGATCGTCTCCGATCACCACATGGACGCGTGAATCCTGCAACAGCGGCAGGAGGTCCAGGTGTTCCATCGCCGTCCTGAACATCGGCTCGCTGCGCTCGGACACGATCAGAACATGCCCCTTGTCCATGCGCGCGCGGATCGCCTCGGCCATGTACCCCAGGCCGAAGCCGAACAGCAGGATCACGCCCTCCGGACCCAGATCGTATCGCTCGGCCGCCTTGCGTGAGCCGATCACGGGGTCCCCGCCGTACAGGACGGTCGAGGTTCCATCCCCCGTCCGGAATCGAAGGTTCACCGGTGCCTCGCGGTCCCGAAGGATCTCGAACCCCTCCAGCGAAACGTCGCGGTCCAGCCGCTTGGCCACCGCAGGCCATCGCGCCCGCAGCGCCGCCAGGTTCCTGTTGTAGAGACTGTTCTCGTCCAGCCAGGCGTCGAAGCGTGCCTTGATCCGCGACGCGCATTCGACCGGCGCCTCGCAGGGGACGGGATGATCGCCGGGCTTGGCGAGGACGAGCAGGCCCTTGAAGTCGCAATCCGCCTGGACGATCTCGAAGCCCTCTTGCGCCAACAAACGCGTCAGGGTGGGGAGAGAGAACATCCAGAGGTGCGGGCCCGCCAGGGTGTTGGGATGAATGGGGCGCTGGGGCCGCAGCAGCGTCGGCACGCCGATGAACAGGCGGCCGTCCGGCGTGAGCTTGTCCCGGCAGGCGCGCAGCATGGCGGCCGGGTCGGTTGCGTGCTCCAGGACCTGGGAGAGGGTGATCAACTCGAAGTGCCGGCCGGCGAAGCTGTCCGCGGTGAAGAACCCCGGCACGATGTCGATGCCGAATCGCTCGCGACCGAACACGGCGTAGTCCTTGGTCGGCTCGATCCCTTGGACCGTCCACCCGTGCTTTCGGAAGGAGTTGAGGAGGACGCCGGCGCCGCATCCGACGTCGAGCACGCGTTTCCCCTCTCCGGGATCGGTATCGAGATGCTTTTCGAGCCATTGGACCCGGCCGTTGTTGAAGACCGAGTTCTTTTCGATGAACGACTCGTCGGGTATCACCTTGCGGTACTTTTCGCCGTACATCTCATCGAGCTCGTGCGCCTCGAGCGAGGGGTTCTGAAAGACGAGGCCGCAGGCGCGGCAGATGACATAGGTGACGGCATGGTCGCTTCGGCCGGATAACCGCTTGAGGTACGGATCGTCCGGAAACGTCACCAGATGCTCATGGTCATCGCTCTGGCAGAGGTAACACTTTCGGTTGATCATAGCGTGCTCCTGTCGCTTCCTTGGGTGAGTGGTCAGCGGTCAGGGGTCAGTGGTAAGACGAACCCCTTACCGCGTACCTCACACGTCTTGGCGGCGCGTTGTCTCAGGATTGCTTCGAGCACGAGCAGGTCCATTTCCGTGTCGATGTTCAGCGCTCGCTCCGGCTCGATGACCAGGCCCCTCACGTCGGCCCCCAAGGCGAAGTCCCTCCCGGTCCACTGTTCTAGAAGGTACCGACGCCGGACGTAGAGCCCTCCGGTGAATCCATAGGCCGGCGGGCGATCCTGTTTCTGTAAGTACCGCTCGCTCGTGTGCTCGGTCAGGGGGGACAGCCGGTCCCCGTCGAGGGCCATGGCCCGGAAGGGGTGGTGGTGAAGGATCTCCGTGACGGCCACCACGGAGTCGCAGGCCGTACGTTCCAGGAGGCGGATGGCGCGGTCGATATCCGCCGACTCGAGAAGCGGGCTCGTGGGCTGGAGGGAGACCACCACGTCCGGACGCCAGCCCATCGCGTCATGCCAGGCCATCGCATGTTGGATGACGGGGATGAGCGAGACCTGGTCTTGGGCCAGGTCTGCGGGCCGCATGAACGGGACGTCAACGCCGTGGTCGCGGGCCACGGCCGCGATCGCCTCGCTGTCGGTCGAGACCACGAGACGGTCGAGGCGCGACGCGGCGCGCGCGGCGTCGAGGACGTAGCCCAGCAACGGCCTCCCCGCCACGAGCCGGAGGTTTTTGTGCGGCACACCCTTGGATCCCGCACGGGCGGGAATGACACCCAGGATTCTCATGTGTCCCTCACAGCCTCCTCATGCCGCGAACTTGAACTCCCAGGCCGTCAGGTTTTTGGACAGCCATTGGCCGGTCCTGAAATAGGCCGCGATCTGGTCGTAGCGGCCGGGCCAGAAGCGATGCGGGGGTGGATCCTCCGTCACCACGACCGGCTCCCCCTCCTGCATCCAGCCCCGGAGGCTGTGGGAGATCGGCACCCTGGTACCGGTCACCAGCTTGACGCGCGGCGACTTCAGCAGCGGCGTGAGGTCCCGCGCCATCAGTGCGGCGAGGACGATGGCCGGGTCGGGCTCGCAGATCAGCAAGCGTTGGTCGTTCGACTCCAGCTCCGCGAGCATGGCCAGCGCACGTGTGCCCAAGCCCATCCCGACCTGGATGACGAGCGCGCCGGGCGGTGCCCCCTCCGCCCCGCCCGCCCGGCTCTCGCGGCCCTGCGGAGGCTCCGGCCGGTCGAAGAGCTTACGGAGGCCGTGCGGCGTGTCGATCTCGACGTTGACGACTCGGCCGTCCTCCCGGACGATTCGGTGCCCGCCCAGTACGCCCTTTTTGCACACCTCCTCCAACGCCTCGAAGTGACCGGGCACCAGCGCGGCCAGGTTGCGGTGCAGATGATTCCCCCTCTCCGGGCGCAGCAGCCCGAGGTAGAGCTCGTGGACTATCTTCCAATTGTCGCTCGGCCACACGGTGCGCGCCGCCGGCTCGGAGGACGGCCGCGCGATCACGCGCAATCCTCTCGGGTACCAGTTGTCCTGGAACTGGACCGTGAAGCCCGCCTTGGATAGGAGCGGGACGATGGTCCGGGGCGAGTACAGGCACACGTGGGGGCCGGCCATGACCTTGGAAATGACCGGACAGTGCGGGCGCAGCACGTTGGGCGCTCCCAGAAACAGGACGCCGTCCTCCGCCAGATTCCCGCGAATGGCCTTGAGCGTGGGAAAAGGGTCGGGCAGATGCTCGATCACGTGAGAGAACAGGATCAGGTCGAACCGTTCGCCGGGCAGCGCGTGCTCGTCGTAGAAGCCGGTTCTCAGGTCGACGCCGAGGTGTCGCCGTCCCCACTCGTTCCAGCGCTCGTTCGCGTCCAGGCCGACCACCTCCCACCCCCTCGCATGGAACGCATGGAGGAAGAAGCCGGCGGCGCAGCCGATGTCGAGGACGCGCCGCGGGCCAGCCCGCCGGGGCGCGAAGCGGTCGAGGTATTGGTAGAGCTGCTCGGCGATCTCCCGCTGCCGCTCGGTGTAGTCCTCGGGAGGATCGGTGCGCCGGTACTCGAGGGCATAGAGGGCTTCCAGTTCCTTGCGTTCCAGGGTGGGGTTCTGGAAGACGAACCCGCAGGCGGTGCAGGCGGTGTACTGAACCTTAGAGCCCTGCAGCCCCGGAATGGCGTCGAAATACGGGTCCGGCTTGAACCAGACGAGGTCTTCGAACCGTGAAGACCCACAGACCAGGCAGGACGCTACGCGCTGCATATCCGCATCCCCTCGACCGCATCCGCGGTCAACAACTCTCCTGCGTGAATGGACCGGGCGGCCCGCAAGCCGACCACCGCCTCCAGCTCGGACGGCGCCAGTCCCGTTCCCGGTCGAAGGACCGTGAGCATGTCGCGTGCGATGGTCTGACCCTCCGCAATGTCCACCGCAGCCGCGAGGCTGCGACGCATCGAGACGCGATTCTCCGTCTCACAGCTCAGGGGCCCTTTCGCGCCGTCGCCGCGCATCGTCTCGATCCGCCTGACTCCGCTGACGAGCGCCGCCATGTCGGCCGGATCGGCCGAGAGCTGATGATCCCTCAGGGTGGTGCGGGTCTTGTCCAGCGTGAAGTGCTTCTCGATGACCCGCGCCCCCAGGGCCACCGCCGCCAGGCAGGCCTCGATGCCAAGGGTGTGGTCCGAGTAGCCGACCGTCCGACCGAGGTGCTCCCGGAGATGCGGGATCGCGCACAGATTGGCGTGATCGTCCGGCGTGGGATAGGCGGACACGCAGTGAAGCAGCGTGATGGGTGCGGAGGCGCCCGCCGGATGGCCGCGCTCGATAACCTGGACGGCCTCGCGAATTTCCTCGAGCGTGGCCATCCCCGTCGACAAGAGGATCGGCTTGCCCTTGGTCGCGATGCGGGTCAGGAGCGGGTGCGCGGTCAGGTCCCCCGACGCGACCTTGAACGCCGGCACGAGGGGGGAAAGAAAATCCACGCTCACCGCGTCGAAGGGCGTGCTCAGGAACACCACACCCCGGCGACCGGCGTGAGCCGAGAGCGCCAGGAAGTCCTCCTCGCGCAGCTCGAGCCGCTTGAAGTGCCGCCACCGGTCGGCCTGCGCAGGGCTGACGATCGTGTCGGCGCGATAGGTCTGGAATTTGACCGCATCAACGCCGCAGCGCGCCGCCGCATCGATCATCCGGATCGCCGCCTCGACGCGGCCTTCGTGGTTGGCGCCGATCTCGGCAATGACGAAGACGCGACGCTCGAGGTCCAGGGGGTCGTCCGTCATGAGTC
>JBFKNO010000091.1:0-9294 GCA_041629275.1 Nitrospiraceae bacterium | reverse complement strand
CCTCGAACCCCGCCCGGATTTGGTGCGTGATCACCTGTCGGTTCGCGAAGGCGCTGTTCGCGGCGCAGTTCATCGCGGCGAAATAGTCCTGTCCCTCCTCCGATCTGAACGGCGCGCAGGCGAGCTGCTGATCCTTCACCGTGATGCCGTGCTGGCGCATTGCCTTCTCGAAGACCCTTAGAAAGTCGCTCGCGACCTGATGGCCGAACCCCCGCGAGCCGCAGTGCACCATGACGACAATCTGATCGTGGCCGGTGATACCGAGCGCCGCGGCCGTCTCCCGGTCGAAGATCCGGTCGTCCGCGACCACTTGCACCTCGAGGTAATGATTCCCGGAGCCGAGCGTGCCGAGCTGGTGGATGCCGCGCTCGACGGCGTGCGCGCTCACCTTCGAGGGATCGGCGCCGGGGATACAGCCATGCTCCTCGATGCGCTCCAAATCCTCGCGCCACCCGTAGCCATTCTCGATGCACCAGCGCGCGCCCTTCCGCATCACGTTCTCCAGCTCCTGCCGGTTCACACGGACGAATCCTTTGGAACCGACTCCGGCCGGAACCTTCTTGAAGAGCGCGGTCATGAGCTCTTCGAGCCGCGGCTGGACATCCTGCAGCGTCAGATTCGTGGCGATGAGGCGCATGCCGCAGTTGACGTCATACCCGACGCCGCCCGGCGATATCACGCCGGTGTTCACGTCGAACGCCGCGACGCCGCCGATGGGAAAGCCGTAGCCCCAGTGGCCGTCCGGCATGCAAAGCGCGTAGCGCTGGATTCCGGGCAAGCAGGCGACGTTCGTCACCTGCTCGAAGACCCCCTGGTCCATGGTGGAGATGATGTCTTCCGTCGCATAGATCCGGGCCGGCACGATCATGCCCGCCTTCTCGCTCGTCGGGATCTCCCAGATCTCGTCGGCGACGCGATTGACTCTCATGTTGGTGTGAAAGGTGGTCATGGCAAAAAACCTCAGGGCTCGGGGCGTGTGGCTCGGGGCAAGGGGTGGGAGAATTGAAGCACCACCCCTCACCCTGGCCCTCTCCCCTCAAGGGGAGAGGGAATAACAAGGTCTAGCGCTCTCCCATCAAAGAGGGAGAAGGGATAGGAAGTCTGTTCGTGCTAGACGTCGAGGACGACGCGAGCGGTCCAGCGGCCGTTTTGTTCGCGCACGTCGTACATGTGCTTGGTGACGGCTTTGACGTCTCCGCGGAGCTCGTGCTTCTCCGGGTCGATCTCCTCCCCGACCAGCGTCGCGTCGAGCTTCCAGATGCCCGTGGCCGGGTCCTGCTCGACAGCCGTCAGGACCTCGCGGAAGACGAGCCCCTGGGCGTCCTTAAGATACACGATTTCGCTGAGCCAGTCGAAGAGGAGTGTGGGCAGGTCTGGATCGGTCTTTTCGAAGATTTGGCTCCAGGCGGAGTCGACTGTGTGGGGTTCGACCATGGCCTCGATCAGCGCCTGGGTGGCGGCCTTGAAGAGCTCGGAGGGTGAGTCGCCGCCGGCTTCAAAGGCCGTGTCGGCCAGTGCGATGTCGTCGAGGAAACGGAATGACGCCGTCATGGACGGCCGGCGCCCTTTTTGGCCGCCGCAAAGATGTTCCGGATCTGGTGCATGCCGGGAATGGCGTGACCGAGGGGATTGGGCACCTTTCCCCGCACCAGCATCTTGAGCCCCAGGGGAATGACGCTCAGCAAACGCTTGACGTTCAACCCAACGACCTTGAGAGGCATGAGCGCCTCGTTGAGCCGCCCTTCATTCTTGACGATGTCGTAGAACCCTGTGATGTGGCGCGCGCCCCCCGATTCCGTCATGCCCCGCTCGAGGGAGGACCGGCGCAGCCGGATGATCGCCTCCATCGGCTTCACGTCCTTGGGGCAGACCTGGACGCAGAAATTGCAGCGGACGCAGTCCCAGATCCCGTCGTCCTCCTGGAGGGCCAGGAGCCGTTCCCGCTTGGCCAGCTCCGGCTCCCTCGGGTCCGACACGAAGCGCGCGGCCTTGGCGAGGGCCGCCGGGCCGATGAACCCCTTGGAGACCTCGTGGGTCGTGCAGGCGGCGACGCAGGCGCCGCACATGATGCAGGCGTCGACGTTGTGGAAGTCGAAGGTGCCCGGCAGGATCGTGAGCTGGTCCTTCGGCCCGTCGGGACCCTCAAGGCGCCGGCTCGTGAGCCAGGGGTTCACGTCGCGCACCTTGCCCCAAAAGGAGAACATGTCCACCGCGAGATCCTTGATGATCGGAAGGTTTTTCAGCGGGGCCACGGTGATTCGACCGTGGCGCTCGAGCTCCTTGCGCACGGAGGTCTTGCAGGCCAGCTTCTCGGCTCCGTTGATGTCCATGGCGCAGGAGCCGCAGATGGCGGACCGGCACGAATAGCGCAACGACAAAGATCCGTCCAGCTCGTTCTTGATGCGGGTGAGCGCCTCGAGAACCGTCATCCCCCGGCTGACGTTCAGGCCGTAGTCCTCTTCGTGGGGCTTGGCGTCTTTTTCTGGGTTGTAGCGTTGGACGGTGAAGGTTAATCGCATAGGACAGCGCGTTTATCCCAGTTCTAGGACTTTCGGGAAGTTCGTGAGATTGCGGCAGCCGTCGCGTGTGACGAGCACCATGTCCTCGATGCGGACCGCCCCCACACCGGGGTAGTAGAGCCCCGGCTCCACGGTCACGATGTGTCCCTCCTGCAGCGTCGACCCGGTCCTGCTGATGCGCGGCGCCTCGTGGATGTCGAGGCCCACACCGTGGCCCGTGCCATGGAAGAAGCCCTGCATCCGGCCGTCGATGAGTCCCGTCCGGTACCCGGCCGCTTCGAAGCGCTCCAGAATCTCGCGATGAATTTTGGCGCCGTCGGCGCCATCCTTGATCTTCGTGATGGCCTCCTCCTGCGCATCCTTGACCGTTTGATAGAGGCGCGTCATCTCCGGCGTGGGGCGCCCGCGGACGACGGTCCGGGCCATATCGGCGAAATACCGGCTCGAAGCGGACCGCGGGAAGACATCGAAAATGATGCACTGATTCGCCGGGAGCGGCCCTGAGCCTTCGTCGTGGGGATCGCAGGCCTGCTCCCCGCCCGCCACGATGGTGTGCTGGGCGACGCAATCCATCTCCATGAGCGTGACGTTGATCAGCTTCTTGATGCGCTCCGACGTAAGCGGCTGGCCGTCGAGCCACAGGTGGTCGTCTTTCACCGTGGCCGCCTCCAGCGTCTCGAAAGCCGCGGCGACGGCATGCTCCGTCGCCCGCTGAGAGGCTTCGACGTGCTTCACCTCCTCGTCGGTCTTGACCGCGCGATGCTCGTAGAAGGGCTCCGGCCCCGGCTCGAGCTGGTACCCCAGCTGCTCGAGTCGCCGGGCATGCTTGAAAGAGAAATTGCCCGGCACGGTGATCCGCTGGACCCCGTGCTCCTGGAGGAGCGCGTGGATGACGTCGATCACGCCGGGGCTCTGGACGCCGCCGTCGCGCGCCCGGCGCTCGTAGTCGGAGTACGACAATACGCGGTCGACGGTAGCCTGGTGGCGTGCGCGATCGACCTCCAGGTCGCTCATGAGCATGACCTTCTCGCCTTTGATGTCCGCGAAGATGAAGGGGTCGGGGGCGACGAACTTGGTGGCGTAGTAGAGGTTGGCGTCGCTCTCGCTCGCCGCAATCATGAGGGTGGCCTGGCCGGTCATAGTGGCTCCGTTCGCGAGCACTGAAGACACTTTCAGCGCTTCAACATCTCATAGCTCATGCTATCACCCGCTTGAGGAGGGTTCAAGGCGAGGGCGCGGTTTCCAACGCGGGCATTTTGTCGAGGTCGGGCTTGTCGTCCTGGCTCGGGGCAATGATTTCCTTTGGGAGCGTGACGACGTTGAACAGGATGTCCACCGCCAGCTCGGCGAGGCCGCCGACGCTGCCGGCGATGGAGCGCAAAGGCATGTAGTCCACCTTGGGATCATCGAGCGAGCCCGTGACCTTGAAGAGCGCGGTGGTCAGCCCATGGCGGTCGCCCTTGATCAATTTGCCGAACAAAGGAATGCTCTGGAGCAGGGAGCTGTAGGGACCGAAGGGGCTGACGGCGACCACGTAGTCGAGCTCGTCCTTGGGGATGCTATAACTTCCCGCCGCGCTCAGCTTAATGACCGGGCTGTTGACCAGGATCCGCTCGGTTGAAATGTTTCCGTTCTCGATCTTCATCGAGGACGTAATCTCGTCGAAGGGCATCCCGTCCTTGTCCAGATCCACCTCTTTCTGTAACAGGCCGGGCAAGTTGAGCACGCTGATAATCTTCCAGATCGCCCGTGAGTCGTCCCTCAGGATGCGCCCCTTGGCGATGCGCAGGTCGGCGCTCCCGTCCAACGTATCCAAAGCGGTGCGTGCACCCTTCCCATTCGCACGCACCGAGCCGGTCAGGAAGAGCGTGCCGCTGACGGGGGATTCGCGTTGGCTGAGAAGGGGGTGGAGATCCTCGATCGGCGTGCCCGCGATCCGCACCGCGGTCTCCCCGGACGCCGGTTTCCCCTTGGGCAGCCTGATCACGATTCGTCCATCGACCTGCCCCGGCGCGGTCTTGGCGGCAATCCGGTCCACGTCGATCACGCCGTTCGTGATGTTGACGCGGCACGACAAGTCGGAGAACGACAGCATCTTGTACCGGCCCAGCTTGACGGTGGCCGTCCCCGTCAGGCGGCCGGTGTCGGCCAGCTCCTCCACAAACGCCCGGAGCGGGCTGCGGTCCCGTTTTGGGATGAGAAGGTCGAGGTCGAAGCGGGACGACTCGGCGGACAACGACAGGAACGGCTTGGTCTGCCAGTTGCGGACGACCCCGGAGAGCTGGGCGTCGCTGTCGAGCACCGCAAAGCTGAATTGCTTCAGCTCCGCGCCCTTGGGAACGAACTTGACGCGGATGTTGAGGTCGCGCACGGGTGCGGGGATGCCCGTGACCGACATGACGCCGTTGGTCACGGCCAGCCACCCGGTGATCTGCCATGCCGTCCAGTCGCTCCCTCGGCCCTGGACTTCGACCGAGATCTCCACGTCTCCACGGTCGAGACCGCCGGGTCGGATCCAATCCGGAAGCTGCGACACCGCGATGGGCCCGAATCCGACGGCGGCGTTGATGCGCATGAGCTTATCAAGCCGAGCGGTCCCGCGCGCAGAGATTCTCGCGGACGGCAGCACGAGGGCCGTGCGGTGGATGACGTGCGCGCCGCCCCTGGTGAAGCTGCCGTCGATTTCGAGCGAGGCCTGCCGGCCCCTGGGCTTCGTGCCCAGGACGGGCAGCGAGAACTGGGTGTCGTTCAGGTCCGCCAGCACCTTATAGCGCGGGGCGGTCAACGAGCCGGAGAGGCCGATCACGCCGCCGACGGTGCCGGAGGGGGGATTCTTCGGAGGCGCCCCGAGTGGAAGCAGCCGAACGAGATCCATCGCCCCGGCCCGGGTCGTAATCGTGAATTCCTGGAAGGCGTTCTTCTCATCGGGCAGGATCCGGCCCTGGAGCTGCACCAGGCTTTGGCTGATCCAGCCGCTGAGTTTGTCGAACTCGCCTCCTTTTTCACTGATAACCAGTCGGCCGTTCAGGCCAGTGACCGGTTCGGGCAGCAGCACCGATCGGAAGCTGACGTCCCTCGGCTCGAATTCCGCCCGGACGTAGGCAATCTGCTCGGGGTGGTTCAGCGGGCCGCTCATTCGAAAGGCCACGGCCGTGATGCCCTCGATATCCTTCAGCCCCTTCCAGGCCTTAACCAGGTTCTTTGAGCGAAATGTCGTTTGGGGATTCACCCGCGCGATTAGATCCGCGGCCTTCATCTCCCCGTTCAGCTCCAGGTCGAGCATGGGGCCGTCGTCCCCGAATGACACGGTAGCCTTACCGCCGCCGACGCGCATCTGGCCGTACTTGCCGGTGAGCGCGAGCACACGCACCCGATCCGGCTCGATGAGGACCGTGCCGGAGACATCGTCGATGGTCGTGCCCGCTTGGTCGACGACGGCATGTGCGCCGTCGATCCGGAACTCGCCGGTGAGAGACACCCGTGGCTCGGGCATGACCATGCCGGTGACGGTCGCCTGTGCGATCTCCACCTTGCCCCTGATGTTGCGCTCCTGGATGATCGCGGGGAGCTGGTCATGCATCCAATGTGCCGGAAAGACCTGGAGGAGCTCGTCGAGCGAGAGTTTCGAAGAGGAAAAATTCAACGTGAACGTCGGCTGCTCCGTCAGCAGCCCGGAGAGGCTCGCGCGGCCTGCAAGCTTGAATTCACGAATGGAGGCGTCCAGCTCGGAGAGCACCATGTCGTATCCGACGACACCCGGGACGACGCGGATGCTTCCCCGCACGTTCATGCTGGCTCCGAAGTCCACGGGGATCGCGCGCGTGCCGAAGAGATAGGCGAGATTGCGGGTCTGGACGTTGGTCGCCTCCATGCTGCCCGCGAACTGCAAGCTCGGATAGACAGGTCCATCCTCGGCGCCGATCTGCGCCGGGGCCCTCGCCTGGGTGACCGTGCCGGCGAGGGTGAGGGAAGAGCTGCTCGGTGCGCCCGGCATCACGGCCGATAAATACAGCTCGGCTCGTTTTTTCGAGTGTTGGGCCATCATGGCGAAGTCCAGGGAGGTGAATTCCACCATGCGTTCTTCCCCATGGGACACGTCCGTGATCGTGAGCGCGCCGTTGGCAATCGTGACCTCCTGGAGTAGCAGAAGCCGCGGCAGCGGGGCCCCGATGGTGGGATCCGCAGACTGATCGGAGACCCCGGGCGCGAGAAAGTTCCACCGCCCTTGCGCGTCCCGGCGGAGATACAGTTGGGGTTCCTCGATACTGAGCTGTCTGCCGGCGACCTCGCGGTGGAACAGGGGCAGGAGGCGCAGCACCAGGTCCCAGCGTTTCGCCGTGAGGAATGGCTGCGCCCCGTCGACGTCCCGGACCGTGACGTCGAACAGCTCGAGCTTGATCCGCGGAAAGAACTTCAGGTTGACCTTGCGCACCTCGACCTGCCGGCCGATATTGCGCTGGATCTGTTCCAGGAAAAATGCCTTGAGCTGCTGGGCGGCGGGAGAGTCGGATCCGATCAGCACAGGGGCGAGCAACAGGGCGACGGCGCCAACCACGAGGATGAGCAGCAGGCCAATAATCAGTCGTCTCGATCGAACGGTCACTCCACCTCCAATCGCACCACGTGCTGAGGGCAACTTCACATCTTACCGAATGGTCCGGGTGAAATCCACAGATCCGGCGGCCGAGACGCGAGTCCTGCGTGCCGGCCCTGGCCAAGTGCTGCTCGCGCCCCTATAATATCGCGCCGTGCCCCTGCCTCATCACGAGGAAAGGTTTGCCATGTGCCGATTGCTCAGGATCGCGCGGATCCCCGCCACCCGCCCACGGCGGTCGTGCCTCCGTGGGTGATCCCGCCCCATCGCGAGCCCGCTGGGTCATTCTGGCCTTGCTCTTCGCCATCAGCGTCGTCACCTACATCGACCGGGTCAATATCTCCGTGACCGCGAGGCAGATGGCGCCTGCCCTCGGTCTGACCAACGTCCAGATGGGCCAGGTGTTCTCGGCCTTCGTGCTCGGCTATGCGGTCTTTCAAATCCCCGGGGGATGGCTGGGCGACCGATGGGGTGCCCGCCGGGTTCTGACCCTGGCCGTGCTCTGGTGGTCGGTGTTCACGGCCCTGACCGCCGTCGCGGCTGCCTTGCCGCTCGCGGCCGTTCTCGGCGTGCTGGGGTCCCTGGTGACCGTGCGGTTCCTGATCGGTGTGGGCGAGGCGGCCGCCCTGCCAAACTTCAATCGGGCGGTGGCGAACTGGCTCCCGTCCACCGAGCGCGGCCTTGGGATCGGGGTGGCCATCGGCGGGATCGGCGTCGGCTCCGCCATCACGCCGCCGATCACGGCCTGGATCATGGTGAACTATGGCTGGCAAACCGCGTTCTATGTCTGCGCCCTGCTGGGCGTGGTCGTCGCGGGCGCGTGGTTTTTCTATGCCACCGACCGGCCGGAGGACCACCCGCAGGTCAACGCGGCCGAGGCGTCGCTCATTGCAGGCGGGCGTGCCCTGGAGAACGCCGCGATCGCGCCGACGCCCTGGCGGGCGTTTGCCAGGACGCCGACCGTGTGGTGGCTCGTCGCGAGCTACACCTGCCTCGGGTACGTCGCCTACGTCTACATGTCCTGGTTCTATCTGTATCTCGTCAACGTGCGGGGATTCGGTGAGTTGCGCGGTGCCGTGTTTGCCGCAGCTCCGTTCGTCGCCATGATGCTCTTTTGTCCGCTTGGAGGCTGGGTCACCGATCGACTGGTGGCTCGGCTCGGCACGAATCCGGGACGAGCCCTCGTCGGCGCCGCCGGTATGCTGCTGTCCTCGGCCTCGATCGTCGTCGGGGCGGCGGCGGAGTCCCATGTGGCGGCGATCGGGCTGCTGTCTCTCGGAGCTGGCTGGCTGTATTTCACGGTCGGCGCGTTCTGGTCCTCCACCGTGGATCTCTCGAAGGCCCATGCCGGGACACTGTCGGGGTTGATGAACACGGGCGCCAACCTGGGCGGCACCGTCAGCCCCACCCTCACACCCTGGATCGCCGAGCAGTTCGGATGGTCCGCCGCGTTGGGGACCGCGGCGCTGATCGCCGGCTGCGGGGGGATCCTGTGGCTCTGGGTCAAGCCCGGGGACGGCCTGCGCCAGGTCTCTTGAGAAATTGCGATCGCGTTGGTAGAGTCACGACCCATGGCCCTTAAATTTGAGAAGAAAAATCCCCGCGCCACGATCGTGACGAAATTCGGGGAAATCGTGATGCGGTTCTACCCGGACGATGCACCCCGGCACGTGGACAATTTCATCAACCTGGTCAAGATGGGATTTTACGACGGGACGACGTTTCATCGCGTGGTTCCCAAGACGCTGATCCAGGGGGGCGATCCCCTCAGCAAGGAACCGGAGCGCGATCTCCACGGCACCGGTGGGCCCGGCTATTTCATCGAGCCCGAGCCTAGCGACCGGCCGCACAAACGCGGGACCGTCTCCACGGCCAAGCTTCCCCGCCAGGCCGAGACGACCCGCGATTTCAACGACAACGGGTCCCAGTTCTTTATCTGTATGGCGGATAACAGCGGGCTCGACCGGCGTTACACCGTCTTTGGGCAGGTCATCAGGGGGATGGAGGTCGTCGACAAGATCGCCTCGATGCCGCGGGACGATCGCGACAATCCCCTCGAGCCGATCGTGATGAAAATCACGGTTAAAGAATAAGTCTGGGTCAGCAGCAAGGGGTTAGGGGGCCGCGTCTAGGGATAATGAAGAAATCATTTCATTTGGTTTTGCCGCTCACCGCTCGCCT
>JBFKNO010000090.1:0-9384 GCA_041629275.1 Nitrospiraceae bacterium | reverse complement strand
CCACGATGTTCGTCGGCAGGTGCGTGATACGGATCGCGGTCTCCACCTTGTTGACGTTCTGGCCTCCAGCCCCGCCCGCTCGGAAGGTGTCGATCCGGAGATCCTTGTCCTCGATCGCAAGCTCGACGTCGTCCTCGAGCTCGGGATAGACGAAGACGGAGGCAAAGGAGGTGTGCCGCCGCTTGTTGGCATCAAACGGTGAGATGCGGACGAGACGGTGAACACCGGCCTCGGCTTTGAGGTAGCCGTAGCTGTAGGGGCCGTTGATGCCCACCGTGGCGCTCTTGATGCCGGCCTCATCCCCCGCCTGGAGATCGAGCGTTTCCACCTTGTAGCCCTTGCGCTCGGCCCAGCGCACGTACATGCGCAGGAGCATCTGCGCCCAATCCTGCGATTCCGTCCCCCCCGCACCCGGATGAATCGCGATGAGGGCGTTGTTCGCGTCGAGCTCCCCGGAAAGCAGCATCTCGATCCGGAGCTGACCGAGGGACGTCTCGAAGCTTTTGAGCTCGCCAGCCAGCTCCTTCGTCAGATCGGCATCGCCGCTTTCGTGGGCCAGGTCCGCCATCGCCTGCAGATCACCGAGGCGACGTTCGACGTCCGTCCACCGCTGGATTTCGCGCCCAAGTGCGGCTTTCTTGCGACCGACGCGGGCGGCGTGTTGAGGGTCTTTCCAGAAGTCCGGCTGGGCCGTCTCCTGCTCGAGGACGTGCAACTCGTTCGTCATTTTGGGGAGGTCAAAGATGCCCCCGCAGCTCGTCGATCTGAGCCCCAAGGCCCCGAAGCGAGCTGCGTAGTTCGTCCAGCATGGAATACTCCAATCAGGGTAAAAAATCAGTCCCAGGTTCCACGCCCCACGTTCAGGGTGGTCGGGCAAGGCTCTGAAGTGGGACGTGAGACTTGGGACCTGGGACGCTCTTATGGGCGTCGGCGATACGCCAAGGCGCACAAAAACCCGCCGATTATAACACAGCCGTATGCGAAGACATTACCGAATCGCGTGTAAAAGGTCGAGACCCGACCGATGGGGAGCGCACCCTTGAGCGCGGCCTGCTGGAAGATCGGGGAGGCCGACACGATCCGACCCGTCGGGTCGATGAACCCGGAGATGCCGGTATTGGCGGCGCGGGCGAAGGACACGCGATTCTCCACCGCCCTCAACACCACCATGCCGTAGTGCTGGAAGGGGGCGACGGACCTGCCGAACCACGCATCGTTCGTGATCGTGGTCATGAAGTCGACCCCTTCGGCGGCAAACCGACGGACGAGGTCGGGAAAGATCACTTCATAGCAGATCACCACGCCAAACGTGATGGGCTCCTTCGGTGTTTGTTGGGGGAGGTGCAGGATCGTGGGCTGCGTGCCGGGCTTGAAGTCGCCGATGCCCTGCACCAGCTTGTCCAGGAAGAAGAGGATGCTGCGCAGCGGAACGTACTCGCCGAAGGGGACGAGGTGTTGCTTGTCGTAGCGGCCGATGACCTGCCCCTGCCCCGATAGGAGGTAGGCGCTGTTCAGAAGATAGGGGCGCCCGTCGGCTTCGTAGCCCACCGCGGGGCTTCCGAACAAGAGAGGAGTGGACCGTCTCTTGACCAGCTCGGTCACGAGGTGACGGTAATCGGGCTCCCGTTCGAAGAGAAAGGGGGTCGCGGCCTCCGGCCAGATGACGAGATCCGTGTCCTCGGCGGCCCATTCGGTGAGTTGCTGGTAGCGCCCGATCGTTTCTTGTGCGAAGGCCGGGTCCCACTTCTGGGCCTGGTCGATGTTGGCTTGGACCAGGCCGATGCGAAGAGACCGCGCCATGCCCGCGATGGAGCCGCTCTCCTCGCCGCGGAGCGCGGCGAGCCGAGCGTATCCGTAGCCCACCGTGAACAGCACGACGAGCATCGCCGCGGCGACCGGAACCCAGGGCGACGGAACGGGCTCGCCGCCGCGCCCCCGCGCGAGGGCCCAGAGCCCCAGCTCGGCGAGCGCGACATTCACGAGCACGAGGACGAACGCAACGCCGTAGACACCGGCGAGGTCGGCGATCTGGATCGCGGGCAGCCAGCGGTATTGCGAGTAGCCGAGCAGGGTCCACGGCAGGCCGGAAAAAAGGGAGGTCCGTACCAGCTCCATGGTCACCCAGACGCAGGGTGCCGCGAGCACGATGAGCGATGGGAGACGGCTTCGCAGCCAGACGAACAGGAACGCGTAGATGGCGAAAAACAGGCCCAGATAGGTGGAGAGCAGCAGCATCAGGGCGTAGCTGAGCAGGAGCGGCATCTTGCCGTACAAGTGCATGGCCGTGACCACCCAATGCATGGTGCCGACGAAGGCGATCACTCCCGAGAGCCATCCCATCCAGAAGGCCCGGCGCGTGCCGCATCGCGCGAGGGCAAGGTACAGAGGCACGAGAAAGATCCAGGCCAGGAAGCCGAGGTCGAAATAGGGAAACAAGAGAGGGTGCAGGACGCCGCTCGCGCTAGCGAGCACGAGGGGGAGCGCGAGGGTGTGTGGCATCGCGCATACGATAGCGAAACGGCGGGGCCGGTGCAACTTTCTCTGCAAGTTCTCGGACCGTGGGAAATGACGGGTCGACAGTTCCAGCGTAAATACTCAGTTCGGCATGGGAGCCAAGCCTGGCCTGCTCAAGCGCTTCGGTTCGACCGCACTACGCCTCGCATCCGCTTCGCTGCGGATCTCGCTGCGTGCGCTTCACAGAGGCACGCAGCTTCGGACAGTCCTCGCAATCCGGCACCCGTTGCAACGAAAGAGCAACGGATGCCGGACCGCGTCTGCTCGGCAAGTGCGGGGCCCGAACCTCCGCGATTCGCAGCCAGGCTTGGCTCCCATGCCAAGCTTGTCCCGCACGACTTGGGAGCACCCTGTACGCTTGAGGAACCTCATTTGGGATCGTGGTTCGGCCTGGGTTGTGCGGCTGGACGTGCTGCCCCTATACTGGAGCTTGTTCGAGGGAATTCGCGGCAGGGGGGGAAAGAGATGAGGCTTAGAGCTCGAGTTCTTGTGGCCTTGTTGGCGCTGGGCGCGAGCGTGCTGGTCTCGCCGGCGCGCGTCGCGGGGGGGACCAGCGGGGTCGTGGAGCGTGCGGGAGAGAAGCTCGAGCGGGGCCTCGTGAATCTCGGAACCGGGTGGGCGGAGATTCTGAAGCAGCCCTATCTCATCGGCAAGGAACACGGATGGCTGGCCGGGACGTTGCGCGGCCCGGTCGAGGGCCTCGGCATGGTGGTGGCGCGAACGGTCAGCGGAGCCTACGAGATATTGACCTTTCCCTTGCCGATCCCCTCCGGGTATCAGCCGATGGTGGAGCCGGACTATGTCTGGCAGGACGAGAGGGACCGATCGGCGCCGGGCGACGGACCCGAGGCAAGGGGGGCGAAAATGCGGGACTCAGGGAGTCGAGGCGGAGGGGCTTTGACCGGGACCGTCCTCCGACGGGCGGGCGAACCCATACTTATACGCCATGTAGATGGCGAGCCCGTAAAACAGCAGGTCCATGGGTTGCCAGGTCGCGAGTAGGAGCGCCGTGATGATGGCCGGGTCGAGCTTGAAGAGGACGTCGCTGAGGGGAAGCGCCTGCTCGCGGCTGAGGAGCATGCAGGTGGTGAGCACGTTTCCCGCCAGGCAACCCGAGACGGCGAGTGCGGCGGCCACCACGCCGTACAGCGGCGTGATGCCCTTGCCGATCGTTCGGACCGCGTATCCGACCAGGAGGCCCACCCCGACCGCCATCCATCCAATTTGATAGGACGTGGCGACGGTGATCATGGCCCAGGCGACTGTGCCGACCGCGGCGGCGATGCCGCCGGCCAGGGTGCCCACGAGAAGATTCTGCTCGCTCTCGAGCTGTCGCAGCCTGGCGCGTTGGCGCACCTCATCGAGTGAGCCTGAGGACATCTGAGTGGGCGTGGTGTTCTGTTCATCCATCGGAAAGTCTCACGGTGCGGTGATGCGGAGGGAGATCGAGCCCCCGCGCGTCGTTATCAGACATAGACCATAGCCCCCGGCGCGGGAATCGTCAAACAGCCTCATCTTATAAGGGAAAATATTGAGGCGCAGCCCTGCGCGGAAGGCCTGTCCCCCCCGGCTCGGTCTTGCGAGCGGTCCAACCGGATGGTAGACTACGCGATCTTGGCTCAACGAGGGATCCCGAATGCCGAATGTGACGTTACTGTACTCGTCGTCGTGTAGCGCCTGCCCCGCCGCCAAGCAGCTGTTCAAGCAGTTGCGGGTCAAACATAGCTTCAGCTACCGGGAAGTGGACATCACCTCGCCGGACGGCCAGGAGCTGGCCGAGCGGCACGCGGTCCGTGCGGTGCCCGCGACGATCATCAACGGCCGCCTGACCTTCATCGGGGTGCCGAGCCGCCAGAGCGCGGAAAAGGCCTTGGCCCCCAGATCATCCTGACGCGCGGAAGGGAACACAGTGGGACAGGAAGACGAAGAGTTCGAGCTCCCTCCGCTTCCGGTGATCGACAAAGGACCCCCACCGGAGTGCCCGATTTGCGCGGAGCCCATGTCGTTCATCGACGGAGATTGGGCCTGCGTGGACTGCAACGGAGAGCTCCTCGGGCCGGAAACGGGCTAACACCAGCGAGGAGCGCTGAGCGCGGAACGCTGAGCTGTGGATTCCTGGTAGGACTCCACAAAGATGACGGCGCGCATTTTCGATTCGGTATTGGCCCACAGCGCGATTTCCTCCTCACGTTTCTGCGCGGCAGATCCCCATCCCTGGCTCATCGTTCATCGCTCCTGGCTCCTCGCTTCTTGAGATGCTGCGCGTCGTCACCGGTCGGTGTCATCCCGATTTAGAAGAGGCGCTGCTCGAGGATGTTTATCGGCGCAAGGCCGCGGACGCGCTCGCGCCGCTCGCGATCGTCGTCCCCTCGTCCAGCCTCGTGACCCATCTTCGGCGGCGTCTGGTCGCCGGCGGGCAGGCCCTGCTCAACGTCCACGTGCTCACGTTTCACCAGCTTGCCCTTCGCTTGTTCGAAGAGCACCGCGAAACCCTCACCCCGCCCGTTCCCTTTCGGCCGTTCGAGTTTCTCCCTGAGCTCGTCTTCGAGCACCTAATCGGGCACCTGGCCACGCGCGAGCTGGACTCGGTTCACCCCCTGCGCGCCGCGACGGTGGGTCCCGGGACGTGGTCCGTGCTCTGGAGGGCGATCCGCGACCTGCGCGAGGCGGAAGTCGACCCACTGGTGGCCGGGCGGGCCCTGGCTGAGGGTGTCTTCGCACAGGAGGACGAGCCGGAGCTGGGGGCGCTCTTCCATCTCCACGCCGCCTTGAGCGAGGCCTGCCGAATCCTGTCGGCGGGCCTGCCGGACGATCTGGCGCCGGCGGTCGTCCCATGGGTGCCACATTCCGATTTTCTGAAATCGATCGGCCACACCTCGTACTACGGGTTCTACGATCTGACCCAGGTGCAGCTCGCGCTGTTCGAGGCGGTGGCGGACCAGAAACCCGTCACGCTCTACTTTCCGCTGGAGGAGGGGCCGGTCTCCGCCTTCGCGCGTAGGTTCTACGAGCGCCACCTCAGCCCTCTGCTCACGGCATCGGAGGAGGTCCGGCAGCTGTCCGGATCAGGTGAGCGGCGGAGGGCGTCCACCGGTGCCGGGCACGTACAGGTGGTCAGTGCGGTGGGAGTCGAGGGCGAGCTGGAGGCCGCCGCCATGCAGATCCTGGCGCTGGTGGAGGCCCATGGCTATCGGTTCGAGCAACTCGCGGTGGTGGCGCGAGGCCTGGGTCCCTATGCCGGAGCGCTCCGTCGCGTCTTCGAGGACCATCGTATCCCGTTCACCTCCGCGGCTGCGTCGCCGCTGCTGCGGGAGCCGGCCGCCAAGGTGCTGCTGCAGCTCGCCGCTCTGGCGGTTCACGACTACGCCCGTGAGGCCGTGCTCGACGTCGTCACCTCCGTCTTTCGCGCGCCCGCTCCCGGCGCAGACGAGGACGAGCCCCGGCCCGACCTCTGGCGGCTGGCCGTGCGCTCGCTGGGGATCATTCGCGGCGAGGCCGGCTGGCGGAAGCTGGCCGAGGTTGCCGAGGTCGGGATGGCCGCCGAGGGCGAGGAGGCCGGCGAGTGGTCGTCCGGGTCCGCCGCGGTCTCCTCTCGGCAGATCCGTTTGCTGTGGCAAGTCGTGAGCGGCCTCCTGTCGGACGTGCGAGCGCTCCCCGCTGAGGGCACCTATGCGGAGTTCACCGATGCATTCGTGGCCCTGGCCGGGCGCCATCTGCGGCTTCCGGGCGTGGCACCGGCGGAGGGGGACAACGCCTCGGACCCGCGGGCTCACGCCGTCGGCGTCGCCATCAGGCAGAGCCTGGCCTGCCTGCGTCGGCTCGACGTGCTGGAGGAGCGCGTGCCCTATGCGGCATGGTTCGCCGCGCTGACGCGCACGTTCGAGCGGAGCACGGTGCCGGTTACGCAGGATGACTGCGCGGGCGTCCAGGTGCTCGACGCCATGACGGCACGCGGGCTGTCCTTCGACGCCCTGATCCTGATGGGGCTGAACGACGCCGTGTTCCCGCGTTCGATCCAGGAAGACCCCTTTCTGCGGGACCGCCACCGCCGTCAACTCGGCGAGACGCTGGGATACAAGATCGACGAGAAGCTGAACGGCTACGAGGAGGAGCACCTGCTTTTCTCCCTGCTGATCCAGGCCGCACGCCACCGCCTCTACCTGCTGTACCAGCGTGCCGACGAAGATGGCCATACGCTGGCGCCGTCTCCCTACCTCGCCGAGTTCGTGGATGCGCGGGCGGTGGAGGTGCGGGTGCCGCGACGGCTGACCGAGCGGGAGGCGACGCCCTTCTGCGCGCCCTCCCAAGCGTCGGCCGTGGAGCTGCCGCTGCGGGCCGTGCTGAAGGGAGAAGACCCGTCATCCTTGCTGGAGGTGATGGGGCGGGACGCGACCCTGTTCCAGCACGGCTGGCACGCCATGCGCCGACTCGAAGCGGCGCCGGCGCAGGCCGGTGATCACGACGGGCTCACCGGACAGTTGGAGCGCCCTTGGGAGCGCCTGCGGGCACGGGGCGTTTCGCCAACCTCCCTCGAGCAGTACGTGAAGTGTCCGTTCCAGTACTTCAGCGCCCAGGTCCTGCGGTTGGAAGACCTCCGGGGGGAGGTGTTCGAGGAGCTTCCCGGTCAGGCGTGGGGCTCCTTGATGCATGCGGTGCTCCGGCTCTGCTACCCGGCCCTGACCGAACGAGGGTGGCCGGAGCAGGACCTTGCGGACGACTCGCTCGAGCGGCTCATCGAGTCGGCTGCGGCCGGGGTGTTCGACACCTATGCGCGCCATCACGGCACGGGTCTCCCCCTGTTGTGGCGTCTGACACGGGAGCGCCTCTGCACGCTGGTCATGTACGTCGTGCGGTCGGATGGGGAGGACCTGCGCCGGACTGGCTTCCGCCCCGTCGCCTTCGAGGTGGAGGGGAGCGGCCGGCTCGACCTCCCGGAAGAGCCCGCCGAGGGGCTGATGGTCCACGGACGCCTGGACCGGCTGGATCGGCGCGAGTCCCCGCGCGCGCTGCGAGTGGTGGATTACAAGTACAAGCACGGCCGCGAGCTCAAACGGCGGGACAGGGATCTCCTCACGAGTGCCGTGCGGGGCTTGCGCCTGCAGCCTCCCTTGTATGCCTTGTTCGACCTCGCGGCCATCGGCGGACCCGTGGGGGAGGCGCATGCCGCGGCGCGGGCGGAGCGGGTGGAGTTTCTCTACGTCGTCGCGCGGGGCAACTCCGTCGTGCAGCGGGAGTCGTTCGACGGCTCGGCTTGGAACGGCGTGACGGGCCTGCAGCTCGGGCGGACCCTTGGTCTGGTCCTCGATGGGATCAGGGAAGGCCGCTTCTCCATCCTCCCGGACGACGGCTGGGACGAGCCGTACTGCCACTCCTGCGCGTTCTCGGCCGTCTGCCGCCGCGCCCACGGGCCGACATGGCTGCGGGCCTACGCGGCGCCGGCCTCCCGCGCGTTGCGGCACGCGCGAAGGCAGAAGGCGATACATGCCACAGCGAATCACGATTCCTGACGAGGACGCCCGGATCTATGCCGAGACGACGTTCGACCGAAACGTCGTGGTGCTGGCCGGGGCGGGAACGGGCAAGACGACGCTGCTCGTCAATCGGCTGATCCACGCCTTGATGCGCGAGCCGCACCCGCTCGCCATCACCGAGCTGCTGGCGCTCACGTTTACGAACAAGGCGGCCACGGAGATGAAGGTGCGGCTGCGCGAGCGCTTGCATGCGCTCGTCGCCGGCGCGCGGGACGGGCAGGCCGGCGCGGAGCGGGGACAGGCCGCGGTGTCGGAGCTGCGCGAGCGCTACAAGCTCTCGACGGACGAGATCGCCGAGCGGGCCGAGGCCGCCCTCCGAGACGTGGAGAAGGCGCAGATCGGCACGCTCCACAGCTTCGCCGCGCACCTGTTGCGCCTGCATCCGATCGAGAGCGGGGTGGATCCGGCGTTTCGTGAAGACGAGGGCGACCGTTTCGACGAGCATTTCCGCGTGCAATGGGAGACGTGGATCTACGAGGAGCTCGCCCCCGAGGGGGGCGACCATGCGCGCTGGCGAAGGGTGCTCCACGTCGTCACGCTCTCGCATCTTCGGGACTTCGCGCGGGCTCTCTGCAGTGAGCTCGTGTCCCTGGAGGATGTGCGCGCCCAGGTGGCACAGGGGGATGGGGCAGGCGAGGCGCAGCGGGCGCTGCGCGAGTGGGTCGAGGCCCAGGGCGTGAGGGGGGCGGCCCTGCTGGCCGCCCATGAGGGACCCAAGCCCAGGAAATTGGAGATCATGCTGGGGCGCGCGGTCTCCCTGTTCGAGCACGTGGCCGGGCACGGCCTGTCGAGCCTCTCCGGGCTCGATTCGGCCTTGCGTGAAGAATTGACGCGGGAGGTCCCGGTCCGACCCAAGGGCTGGACGGTCCAGGATCATGCGGAGGCGCGGGGGCTGATCAGGCTCGCCCGACAGATGTTTGCCGTGGACCACGACCTGTTGCGGGACGTCATCGATCTGCTCGCCCCGCTGGCCGCCCGCGTGCGCGCGACCTTCGTGTCCCACGGATGGATCTCCTTCGACGGCCTCCTGGCCAGGGCGCGGTGGCTGCTCCGAGCGCACCCTCGCGTACGCGAGCGCGTGAAGCACGCCTACAAATCGATCCTCATTGACGAGTTTCAAGACACCGACCCGGTGCAGTACGAGATCGTGCTCTACCTGGCCGAGCGTCCCGGGCGCTGCGGCCTCTCCTGGCCCGAGATCGACCTCGAGCCGGGCAAGCTGTTCATCGTCGGCGATCCGAAACAATCCATCTACGCGTTCCGGCGCGCGGATATCGAGGCATTCCATCGGGTCGTCTCGAAGGTCCAGGAGTCGGGCGGGGTGGTGCGCGATCTGGTG
>JBFKNO010000089.1:0-9438 GCA_041629275.1 Nitrospiraceae bacterium | reverse complement strand
CCCAGCGCCATGCCCAGGTGGCCGAGATGGTGCTCGAGAAGGCCAAGCGGCTGGTCGAGCACAAGCGTGACGTCGTCATCCTGCTCGACAGCATCACCCGGTTGGCCCGCGCCTACAACACCATCGCGCCGCCGAGCGGCAAGGTCCTCTCGGGCGGCTTGGATTCGAACGCCTTGCAGCGGCCGAAGCGGTTTTTCGGCGCGGCCCGCAACATCGAGGACGGCGGCAGCTTGACCGTGATGGCGACCGCGCTCGTGGATACGGGAAGCCGCATGGACGACGTCATCTTCGAGGACTTCAAGGGGACCGGCAACATGGAGCTGCACCTCGATCGCCGCCTGGCCGACAAGCGCATCTTCCCCGCCATCGACATCAGCCAGTCCGGCACGCGGAAGGAGGAGCTGCTCGTCGATCGCGACCGGTTGAACAAAATGTGGATTTTGCGTAAGGTGTTGAGTCCGTTGGGGACCGTCGAGGCCATGGAATTCCTCATGGACAAGATCGCGGGAACCAAAACGAACCAGGAATTCTTGCAGTCCATGAATCGATGACCGCCGCGAGGAACGGGCCTCCGCGTCCCGCGCGAGTCATGCTCAGGGGAGAGGTCGTATGAAAAAGGGCATTCATCCAGCGTACAAAGAGGCCGTGGTCCACTGCGCCTGCGGGGCCCAGTTTTCGACTCGTTCCACCGTGGGCGATCTGAAGGTGGATATCTGCTCGAGCTGCCACCCATTTTTCACGGGCACCCAGAAGATCGTCGACACCGAGGGACGGGTCGAGCGCTTCAAGCGGAAGTACGCGAAGAAAACAGCCGCGAAGTAAGAGAACAGGGGGGCCTGTGCATCCCGCATGGACACGACTGCAGCCAAAGATGCGACCTTGCTGTCCCGATGGGAGGCCAAGGCCGCCCGGTATGAGGAGATCAATGCCCAGTTGACCGAGCAGTCCGTCCTGACCCAGCCCCCGCTGCTTCGCAAGCTCACCAAGGAGCGCGCCGACCTCGAGGAGGTCGCCCAGCTCTTCGTCGCCTATCAAGATCTCCTCCGGCAGATTCGGGAAACGGACCACATCCTCGGCGATGCAACCGCCGACTCCGAGCTGAAGAAAATGGCCACCGACGAGGCCGCGCTGCTCCAGAGCCGTCGCAAGGACCTGGAAGAGCGCGTGCTCGACCTGCTCGTGCCGAAAGATCCCCGCGATGAAAAGAACACGTTCGTCGAGATCCGGGCGGGCACGGGCGGTGACGAGGCCGCGCTCTTCGCCGGCGCCCTCCTGCGCATGTACGTCAAGTACGCGGAAAAGCACCGGCTCAAGGTGGAGATCGTCGACGCCAGCGAGACGGGGATGGGCGGCTACAAGGAGGTTATCCTGCTGGTGGAGGGCAAGGACGCGTACGCCCAGTTCAAGTATGAGAGCGGCGTACACCGTGTCCAACGCGTGCCGGCGACCGAAGCCAGCGGCCGGATTCATACCTCCACCGTGACGGTGGCGGTCATGCCCGAGGTGGACGAGGTCGAGGTCCAGATCGACGCCAAAGACCTCCGGATCGACACCTTCTGCTCGTCGGGCCCGGGCGGGCAGGGGGTCAACACCACCTACTCCGGGGTCCGGATCACGCACGCGCCCACGGGCGTCGTTGTGACCTGCCAGGACGAGCGCAGCCAGATCAAGAATAAGGCCAAGGCCATGCGCACGCTGCGCACCAGGATCGTGGAGGCCGAGCACGCCCGGCAGGACGCCGAGATCGCAAAGGCCCGCAAGTCCCAGGTGGGCACGGGTGAGCGCAGCGAGAAGATCCGCACCTACAACTTTCCCCAAAATCGCGTCACCGACCATCGTATCGGACTGACCCTGCACAAGCTGGAGCAGGTGCTGGAAGGCAACCTCGACGAGCTCGTTCAGGGACTCCGCGCCGCCCGCACCGACCAGCCGGCTCCCGAGGCCTCATGAGGGCCGAGCTTCCCGCCACGGCGGACCGTACACTCCGGCAGTTGCGGCGACTGAGCGGCGAGGTGTTGCAACAGGCCGGGGTCGAGCCTGTGGAGCGCGAGGTCGTCTGGCTCCTCGAGTCGGCGCTCGGCTACAGCCATCTCGCCCTCATGCTGCAAGGGGAAGAAACCGTGGCGCCCGCCCAATGGGAGCGGGCGATCGGGCTCGTGCGGCGACGTGCGGCCCGCGAGCCGCTGCAATACCTGCTGGGCACGCAGGAATTCTGCGGCAGGGACTTCGTCGTGAGCCCGGCGGTGTTGATCCCCCGTCCGGAGACGGAGTCCGTGGTCGAGGCCGTGCTCGAGCAGGGCCGGTCGGGCGGCCGCACGCTGGTGGCGGACGTGGGAACCGGATCGGGGTGCATCGGCATTTCCCTGGCGCTGGCGATCCGGGATGCCGTCGTCCTCGCCACGGATGTCTCGGCGGCCGCGCTCGCGGTGGCGCGGGAGAACGCGGTGCGGCACGGCGTGCACGACCGCATGCGGTTTCTCCTCGGAGACCTCCTCGCGCCCCTGCGCGACGGAGGCATGGGGGGGAAGCTGAACGTCGTCGTCGCCAATCCGCCCTACATCCCGGAATCGGCGCTGGCGTCCCTGCAACCCGAGGTGCGGGATTTCGAGCCCTGGCTCGCGCTGTCGGGTGGGCCCGACGGGATGGCGCTGCATCGCAGGCTGATCGACGCGACGCCTCGGCTGCTCGCCCCGGGCGGCTTGCTCGCGCTCGAGGTCGGGGCCGGCCAGGCGCCCGCCGTGCAGGCGCTGGCGAAGGCATCGGGCTCCTTCTCGCGGGTCTGGACCCGGCGCGACGCTCTGGGGATCGAGCGCGTCGTCTGCGGCCAAGGCCCCGACCCCGCAAAGGGCTGACACACCATGGACAGTATCGTCATTCGAGGTGGCACCCCGCTCCGCGGCGAGGTGTCCGTGAGCGGAGCCAAGAACGCCGTGTTGCCCCTCATGGCGGCGACGATTCTGGCGCGCGAGGAATGTACGCTTTCGAACGTCCCGCACGTGGTCGATGTGTCGACCATGGGGAAGGTGTTGACGACGCTCGGGGCGACGGTCACGGGCTCCGCCGACCGCCTCTCGATCAGACCCGGCGAGCTCGGTTCGACGGAGGCTCCCTATGACCTGGTCAGAACCATGCGGGCGTCGATCCTGGTTCTCGGTCCGCTCCTGGCCCGGTACGGGGAGACGAGGGTGTCCTTGCCGGGCGGCTGCGCGATCGGGGCCAGGCCGGTCAACCTGCACCTGGCCGCACTGGAGAAGCTCGGCGCCGAGATCGCCATCGAGCACGGCTACATCCACGCCAGGGCCGCACGGCTCCGCGGCGCCCGCATTTATCTGGACCTCCCGACGGTCACCGGCACCGAGAACCTCTTGATGGCCGCGTCCCTGGCCGAGGGGACCACGGTCATCGAAAACGCCGCCAAGGAGCCAGAGGTTGTTGATCTTGCCGAGTTTCTGGTAAAACGTGGGGCGAAAATCCAGGGGGCAGGCACCGGAGTCATCACCATCGACGGCGTGCGGGCCCTGCGCGGTGCCGACCACGTCGTCATTCCCGACCGGATCGAATCGGGCACCTACCTGGTCGCAGGCGCCATTACGGGCGGGGACGTGACCGTCCGCGACTGCGTGCCGGCGCATCTGGAGCCCGTCCTGGGGAAGCTGCGGGAAGCCGGTGCGGACATCGAGGAGGGGAAGGACTGGGTGCGCCTCACGGCCCGCGGCCGGCTGCGGGCCGTTGATATCGAGACGCTTCCGCATCCGGGATTTCCGACCGACATGCAGGCGCAGATGATGGCGCTCATGTGTGTGGCCGAGGGCACCAGCATGATCACGGAGACGGTCTTCGAGGGGCGGCTCCTGCACGTTCCGGAGCTGCACCGGATGGGCGCCGAGATCAAGGTCCGCGGGCACCATGCGGTCGTGCACGGCAAGGAAGAGCTGACCGGCGCGGCTGTCATGGCGTCGGATCTTCGGGCCAGCGCGTGCCTGGTCCTGGCCGGACTGGCCGCCACGGGCGAGACGAGGGTCGCGCGCGTCTACCATCTGGATCGGGGCTACGAACGCATCGAAGAGAAGCTGCGCGGTCTGGGCGCGCGCATCGAGCGAGTCAAGGAGACAGGGGCCCGCCCGCGGCCCTGACGAGCCATGTTGACGGTTGCACTCTCCAAGGGCAAGTTGCTGGGCCCCGCGGTCGAGCGCCTCGCGCGGGCCGGCTACACGAGCGCCGGGCTGTCGGTGGACACGCGACAACTCGTGCTGCCGTGCTCCGACGGCCAGACCCTGTTGCTCATCGTCCGCCCCAACGACGTGCCGACCTACGTCGAGTACGGCGCGGCGGACGCCGGCGTCGTGGGGAAGGACGTCCTCCTGGAGCAGGATCGGGACGTGTACGAGCCGCTGGATCTGAAATTCGGGGGATGCCGCATTGCGGTGGCGGCCCTGAAGGGACGCGAGGGTCCGGACCGGTTCTCGTCCAAAATGCGCGTCGCGACCAAGTATCCCAACATCGCCGAGCGGTATTTCAACCAGAAGGGACTCCTCGTCGAGATCATCAAGCTCTACGGGTCCATCGAGCTGGCACCCCTCGTGCGCCTCGCGGATCGCATCGTGGATCTGGTGTCCACGGGGAAGACGCTGCGCGCCAATCAGCTCGTCGAGGTCGACGTGATCGCGCAGTCGACCGCGCGTCTCATCGTGAACCGCGCCAGCTTGAAGATGAAGCACCGCGCCGTGACCGATCTCATCGAGCGGTTGACGAAGGCGGAGGGTCGGCCGGGCGCCTCCAACGGCCAGGGACGCGCGCGGCCGGGCCGGCGCTCCCGGGGGCGGCCGACAGCGGTCGAGGCGGAGGGCTGACGGCGCAACCATGAAGCTGGTCACCAGCCAGGACCGGGCGTTCCAGGGCGCGCTCAAACGGGCCACCGGCCGGTCCGCGCTCGAAGCCCGAGGCGTGGAGAATACAGTCCGCGGCATCCTCAGGGGCGTAGAGCGCGGAGGCGACGCCGCCGTCGCGCGGTACACCAAGAAATTCGACCGGGTCGCGCTCAGGGCCGCCGATTTCCGCGTGGCGCCGGAGAAGGTGAAGGAGGCCTACTACCAGATTCGCAAGGACGAAGGGGATGCGCTGCGGTACGCGGCCGAGCGCGTGACGAACTTCCACGAGAGGCAGCGCACGAAAACATGGCTCTACCAGGACAACGGCGCGACGCTGGGCCAGGTCGTCACGCCGCTCGATGCGGTCGGGCTGTACGTCCCGGGAGGCAAAGCTGTCTATCCTTCGTCGGTGCTGATGAACGCCATCCCGGCCAAGGTCGCGGGCGTGCGACGCGTGGTCATGTGCACGCCGATGGGGAGGGGCGGGATCAACCCCTACCTGCTGGTCGCCGCCGATATCGCCGGCGTGGACGAGATTTACCGTATCGGGGGCGCGCAGGCCGTCGCGGCCATGGCCTACGGCACGAAGACGATTCCCCGCGTGGACAAGATCGTCGGGCCGGGCAACGTGTACGTGGCGACGGCCAAACGCCTGCTGTTCGGGACCGTCGGCATCGACATGATTGCGGGCCCCAGCGAGCTCCTCGTCCTGGCGGATGACCTGGCCAATCCCGTCCACGTGGCGGCCGACCTGCTCTGCGAGGCCGAGCACGACGAGGATGCGCGGGTCTACCTGGTGACCCCCTCGGAGCGGCTCGCGAAACAGGTGCTGCGGCTGATCCAGGAGCGGGTGAAGAAACTGACACGGGAGAAGATTCTCTCGAAATCGCTCGGCCGACACGGGATCGCGTTCGTAGTCGAGACCATGGAGGATGCCATCGAGCTGGCGAACCAGATCGCGCCCGAGCACCTGGCCCTGTCGGTGGACCGCCCATTCGAGTATCTCGAAAAGGTTCGGCACGCGGGCGCCCTGTTCCTCGGTCGCTACACGCCGCCCGCAGTGGCCGACTACGTCGCCGGTCCGAACCACGTGCTGCCCACGGGCGGTACGGCCCGGTTCTTTTCCCCGCTCGGGTTCGACGACTATGTCAAGCGAAGCAACATCGTCGCCTACACGAAGGAGGAATTGGTGCGGGTGAGGGAGCACCTGGCGCGCTTGTCGCACATGGAGGGGCTCGACGCCCACGGCCAATCCTCGGAGAGCCGATTTCAATGAAGACGAACACGCAGCCTCGCCGTGCCGTCGTCGAGCGGACGACCACGGAGACACAGGTCAAGGTGGAATGGACCCTGGATGGTGCGGGGCAGGGGCGTATTCACACGACGATTCCCTTTGTCGACCACATGCTGACCTCCCTGGCCAAGCACGGCTTCTTCGACCTGACCGTGCAGGCGAAGGGAGACACGGATATCGACGATCATCATACGGTGGAAGACGTGGGCATCGTGATGGGCGAAGCCTTCAAGCAGGCGCTGGGAGACAAGCAGGGGATCCGGCGCTTTGGCTGGGCGCAGGTCCCGCTCGACGAGGCCCTGGCGCAAGTCAGCGTGGATCTGAGCGGTCGACCCTACCTGGTCTATCGCGCCAAGTTGCCGCAGCATCGCATCAAGACGTTCGATCTCGGGTTGTTCGAGGATTTCTTTCAGGCGCTGGTCAACCACGCGGCGTTCAACCTGCACATCAACGTCCTGTATGGGCGCAACCCGCACCACATCATGGAAGCGATGTTCAAGGCCCTCGCGAAGGCGCTCGACCAGGCAACCGGTCTCGACGAGCGCGTCCTGGGGGTGCCGTCGACCAAAGGGCACCTCTAGCCCGGGCTAAGTCCTCACTCGAAACGCCGCTTCCCCTCCCGCTGCGCGCGTGACGCGACGGAGTCTCGTGATCGCCATCGTCGACTACGACATGGGCAACCTGCGGAGCGTCCACAAGGCCTTTGACGCGGTGGGCGCCAGCTCGGTGGTGACCCGGGACCGGAAGACGATCAAGGAGGCCAGTCACGTTGTGCTCCCCGGTGTGGGCGCGTTCGGGGACTGTATGGCGAACCTGGAGCGGTATGGGTTGATTGACCCCATCCGGCGGGCCGTCGCGGAGGGGAAACCCTTTCTTGGCATCTGTCTCGGGCTTCAGGTCCTCTTCGCGGAAAGCGAGGAGTTCGGTCTTCACAAGGGCTTGGGGCTCGTGCCCGGACGGGTGGTTCGATTTCCGTTTGGAGAGGGCGCGGGCAGGGTCGCGCGGACCGGTCGGGAAGCGGCGCTCAAGGTGCCGCACATGGGCTGGAATGACCTGACCGTCAAGAAGCCCGCGCCTCCCCTGGAGGGTGTCGAGGACGGCGCCTTCGCCTACTTCGTGCACTCCTATTACGTGGTGCCGGAGGACCCGTCGATCGCGAGCACGGTCACCTCCTACGGCATCGACTTCGTGTCGAGTATCTGGCGCGACAATGTCTTCGCCTGCCAGTTCCATCCTGAAAAGAGTCAGGCGGTCGGGTTGCGCATCATTCGAAACTTCGCGCGGTGGGGATGAATCGCCGACCTGGGCCCACAAGCTCCCTCTCCCCCGTTTCGGGGGAGAGAGAATTAAAGTTCGCTAAGGGAATGTCCCATATGAGCGGTAAGGCCTTCATGTTCGGGGCCGGTGCGGTCCTGCTGTTCCTGGTGAGCTGCGCCGGCCCCAAGATCACCCTGCAACGCGCACCCCAGCTCGAGCGGTACCAGGTGTCCTCGATCGTGGTGTTGCCGTTCCGTGCCGTGACCTCGCCCCAGGTCGTCAGACACCAAGGGGGTGAGCTGCCCCCGCCGCCCGAGGTCGTGAAATCCGACATCTCGCTGGGGGGGCCGGAGGGTGAGCGCTCGTTGGGGCAGGGGACCGCCACCGTGCCGCCGGGGGCGGGCATGAAGGTGGCGCGCATCCTGACGCGAGCGCTGCGAACGCGGGAGGGCCTCGCGATTGTCCCGCCGCAGGACGTCGAGTCAGCCATGGCCGCCCTGCACGCCCGCGAGCCGGATCTGCCCGTCGAGGAAGTGGCCCGTCGCATGGCCCTGGAGTTCAAAGCGGATGCCGCAGTGGCCGGCCTGGTTCGGGTCTACAAGGAGCGGGAAGGCAGCAAGTACGGCGCCGTTCCGGCGGTGGTGGGGTTCGACGTCAGGCTGGTGGCGAGCGACGGCGTCCTCGTCTGGAGGGGCAGTTATTACGAACAGCAACGGCCGGTCACCGAGGATATCTCCGGTTTTTTCGCCAGAGGGTTCGGGTTCGTCACGGCAGAAGACCTGGCGACCTATGGGGCCGAGCAGCTCGTAAAGGAGTTCCCGTTCGGCAAGTGACGGTTCCCAATCCGGTGATCCCCCTTTCCCTTCCCTCTCCCCCAGAGGGGGAGAGGGCCAGGGCGAGGGGGCCACGAAAGACGGGCATGCTGATCATTCCAGCCATAGACCTCAAGGACGGCCGCTGCGTCCGCCTCCGGCAGGGGGACATGCAGCAGGAGACGGTGTATTCCAACGATGTCCAGGCGACGGCGCGTCACTGGCAAGCGCAAGGCGCGCCGATGCTGCACGTCGTCGATCTGAATGGAGCCGTGGACGGAAGGCCGGCGAACCTCCCTCAAATCGAAACGATCGTGAACACGGTTTCGATCCCGGTCCAGGTCGGGGGCGGGATTCGAGGGGTCGATACGGTGCGGAAGTATCTCGCCCTGGGCGTCGGGCGTATCGTCCTCGGGACGGCCGCCCTTCAGGACCGCTCGCTGCTCGAGGAGGCCTGTGCCGAATTTCCCGGCCGCATCGTGTTGGGGCTGGATGCCAAGCATGGCAAGGTCGCGGTGAAGGGCTGGACGGCGGTCTCGGACACGGGCGCCATCGAGCTCCTGCGGACGCTGGCGACGCTGAAGCTGGGCGCGGTGATCTATACGGACATCTCCCGAGACGGCATGCTGGCAGGACCCAACGTGGAGGCGCTGGAGGCCATCGTTGCCGCGTCGCCCTTTCCGGTGATCGCGTCCGGCGGCATCAGCACGGTCGAGGACCTGCGAGCGATTCGTGCGCTGGGGGCGAAAATCGAGGGCGCCATCATCGGAAAGGCGCTCTACGACGGAAAACTTGATTTCGCCGCGGCTGTCGCCGCCGTAGCCTAGGAGGGTAATTGGGTAAGTGGGTAATTGGGTAATTCGGTCACGCATGGAGCGAATCCTTGAGCCGCGGCTATCATCGGCTTTGCCTTCCGCAATTACCCATTTACCTATTTACCCATTTACCGCCTTCCGACGATGTTAACGAAACGCATCATCCCCTGCCTCGATGTCAAGGACGGCCGCGTCGTGAAGGGGGTCTCCTTCGTCAACCTGCGCGATGCCGGCGATCCCGTGGAGGTGGCCCGACTCTATGACCGGGAGGGCGCCGACGAGGTGTGCTTCCTCGACATCACGGCGTCACATGAAGATCGCAACACCATCATCGACGTCGTGTCCAGGACGGCCGAGGAGGTCTTCATGCCGCTCACGGTCGGGGGAGGGGT
>JBFKNO010000088.1:0-9460 GCA_041629275.1 Nitrospiraceae bacterium | reverse complement strand
TCCGCAGCCGAGCGCCTGCGAGGCGTAGTGCGGTCGAACCGGAGCGCTGAGCAGGACGGGCGTGCCCCTTGCCCCGGACGGACCACGACGCGCTATGTTGGACAAGACGGCTCCCGACCCCTTTCCTGTCGGGGAAGGGCGAGAACATGGATTGCCGCGCCTCGCCCTTCCGCGCGATTCCACATTGGGGTGCGCATTCGAATTAGGGTACAATTCGGCTCGTCTGTCTGAACGGTTTCGCGTTCGCTGCTCCCACTCGCGAGGATCATGGCACAGATCCACACGCTTGCCCACGCGGTCCGATTCCGCGTGGTCGTGCGGTACCTCTCCCAGATTGCTCTCGTTCTGGCCGCGCTGGAGCTGGTTCCGCTCGTGGTTTCCCTGTGGTTCGGCGAACACGCGCTCACAGTCGCGCAGGCCCTCGTGGTCGGCGTCCTGCTCGCGGCGGGCCTGCCCTCGGTTTTCGCGACGACAGCCGAGGACGTCCAAGCCAACGAGGCGCTCGTCGTGACCGCGCTGGCGTTCACGATTGCGCCGCTGATCCTGAGCTACCCCTTGGTGCAAGCCGGGTTGCCGGTGGTGGACGCCGTCTTCGAGGCAGTCTCCGGGATCACGACGACGGGTCTGTCCACGCTCGCCACCGTCGAGGACTTGCCCAGGACCATCTTGTTCTCCAGGGCCTGGATGCAGTGGTACGGCGGGCTCGGCATCGTCGTGCTGTCCGTCGCCCTGCTGCTCGGCCACGGGATCGTCGCGAAGCGCCTCGTGACCTCGGAAACGGGCATCGACAACCTCGTGACTACGACCAAAATTCACGCCCGCCGGATCCTCGCCGCCTATGCTGCGCTTACCATCGTCGGTATCGCGGCCGTGCTCCTGACGGGGGCCGGCGCCTTCGAGGCCGTCACGCACGTGCTGGCCGCCATCTCGACCGGTGGATTCTCCAACTTCGACCGGAGCCTGCTCGGGTTCGATTCGTGGGCGCCGCGCGCGATCCTGATGGTCGTCGCATTCTGCGGCGCCTTGGCTCTGCCTCTTTACTATAATGTGCGGCGCGAGGGCGTGAAGAAGCTCGCGGCCGATCCGGAGGTCAAGGGGCTGCTGATCGGCACCCTCGTGGCCTTCGGGCTGCTGGGCCTCGCGCTGTGGATCGGCGGGCACCTGCGCGGGGTGAATCTGGCAGCCCACGCGCTGCTCGTCGGCGTGTCCGCGCAGACCGGTACCGGCTTCACCACCCTCGGCGGCGACGACCTGGACCCGATGGCCAAGGGGGTGCTGCTCGGGCACATGCTGGTCGGCGGCAGCGTCGGGTCCACCGCCGGAGGGATCAAGGTCTGGCGGTTGCTGATCCTGTTTGCGGTGATCCGGCTCGCCATCCATCGGGTCTCCATGCCGCCCCACGCCGTGGCGGATATTCGGCTGGGCGGGCAGCGCGTCGACGAGGCCGACGTGCACCGGGCGTTGATGATCGTGGGGCTGTTCGCCTGCGTCATCTTCGCATCCTGGTTGGTCTTTCTGGCCCATGGCCACGATCCGCTCAATGCCCTGTTCGAGGTCGTGTCGGCGACGGCCACCGTCGGTCTTTCCGCCGGCGTGGCCGGGCCGGCCCTCGATCCGGCCTTGAAGCTCCTGTTGTGCGCGGATATGCTCGTGGGACGTCTCGAGGTGCTCGCGTTCTTGGTGTTGCTGTACCCACGGACCTGGGCGGCGAAACGAACGGAGGCGACATGAGAGCGGTGATCATCGGCGCGGGTGCCATCGGCGTCATGACCGCGGACCTGCTGCTGAAACGACGTCATGAGGTCGTGATCGTCGAGTCGAAGAAGGAGCGGATCGAGGAGCTCACCGAACGACTCGATTGCGGATTCTTACACGGCGACGGCAGCAAGCCGGACATCTTGAAGGAGGCCGACCCTGGAGCCACCCAGGTGGTGTTCTGCCTGACGGGAAACGACCACGTCAATATCATCGCCGGCCTCGTCGGTCAATCCTTGGGCTTTCCGCGAGTGGTCGTCAAGATCGAGGACCCACAGTTCGAGCATATTTGCATGGAGCTGGGGCTCGAGGACACGATCGTGCCCGCGCACATGACGGCGCGGCACCTGGCGGAGATGCTCGAGGGTCAGGACCTGTTGGACCTGTCGGCGATGATCAAGGATGAGGCGCGGCTCTTTTCCTTCGTTTTGCCGGAGGGCAAGAAACCGACGGTGGCTCAACTGGAGCTTCCAAACGATGCCCGGGTGATGTGCGTCTACCGGAACAATGCCTTCATGCTCCCCGACGCGGACACCGCCCTTCAGCCGAGCGACGAGGTGGTCATCGTCACGCACGGTCGCAACCTGGCCGAGCTGCGCGAGCGATGGAGCCCTTTGGCGGCCCGCCGGAAGAATCGCAAGACGCTTCATGAGCAGGGAGGTCCGTCGGGCGACGACGCGGCGGGTGGCGCGAGGTAGCGTTGAAACCATCCCCTCGCGAGGTCGGCCACTTGTTCGAGCGTCCCGGGCTCCTCGAACAGGTGCGTGGCCCCCGGCACGACGGCGAGCTCCTTGGGACAGGTCAGGAGGGTCAGGGCGTCCTCATTCAGGCTGAGGACGGGCGCATCGTTTGCCCCTACCACGAGCAGCGTCGGGGCGATCACTTCGGGCAGAAAGGCTTCGGCCAGATCCGGACGGCCGCCCCTGCAGACGACGGCGGAGACCGGCGCCGGGCAACGGGCCGCGGCTTGCAACGCCGCGGCGGCGCCGGTGCTCGCGCCAAAGTACCCGACTCGCAGCCCGCGCGTTCGCGCGTCGCGAGTGAGCCACTCCGTGATGGCGAGCAAGCGGTCGGCCAGCAGGTCGATCGCGAACACATGCTCGCGGTCGGCCGCCTCCGGCTCGCTGAGTAAATCGACGAGGAGGGTCGCCAGCTCGACATCTTGCAGCGAGCGGGCGATGAAGGCATTGCGCGGGCTGTGCCGGCTGCTCCCGCTGCCGTGCGCGAACAACACGATGCCCTTCGGCCGGTCTGGCAGCGCGAGGATGCCCCGCACCTGCGCGTCGCCTGCCGGTACCTCGACATTGTGCTGGGCCGTCTGCCGGCCTGGAGGAGATGTCATGGGTGGTTGTCCGCGTGGAGGATTCGCCGAATTGGTGAAGGTCTTGTCCCCGCCAAAATGTTGCGTTCCGCCACAGTCCGCCAGGCAGAACTGTAGCGACACTCCCCGCGCACTGCAAGCACCCTCTCCCCACCTTCAGCGACAGTCAGGCTGGCAAGCCAGTTCCGTGCCAGTCGCGTCGAGCCGGTCAGGCATCCGCCTTGCTCAGATCTCTTGGCAGAACCAGCCAAGGAGACCTCGCGATGTCCTACGACGAGCGGAAGCTGTGCGTGGTCTGCGCCTGGCGCGGCACCTGTAACCTCAAGTACAGCATGCCCGGGGGCGTGGCGCTGCACTGCACTGAATTCACCAGAGACGTCACCCTCAAGGAACCCGAAGAGGAGATTCGCAAGCGGAACGTCTTGCTGGTCGGTCCCCGCGAGATCGGCAAGACGACGCTCGTGCAGCGCACCGTCGAGCGGGCCGGGCTTCCGGCGGACGGGTACTACGCCAGGACCGTCAAGGAAGGCCTGTTCGGCGGGCGGCGCCAGGAGGTGGTCTTCATGTCCGGCGAAGTCCACACCATCGCTGCGACCGCGTCTCACCACAAGTGGTACCGGCTGGGCAAGTTTTACGTGAACCTCGAGATGATCGAGCGCGAGCTGGTACCGCATCTCCGGCGCGTCCTGCAGTCCGATGAGGTGCGGCTCGTCGTCATGGACGAGGTGAATCTCTGGCTGTGCGTGTCCGAAGCGTTCCGCAACCTCGTGGTCGATTCGATCACCTCCTCGAAGCATGTCTTGACGACCGTCAGCGTGGGTGAGGAAGACGACGCCTTCCTCCACTCACTGGAATCGCGATCCGACGTGACCGTGTTTCACCTCAGCTACGACAACCGGGACACCCTCTGCGACCGGATCCTGTTCATGCTCACGGGGCGTGCCTCGCAGTCAGCGATCCAGCCTGAGCGTTAGGTGGTCACGCGCCTGCTCCGCCCCGACCCTGAGCCAGATTGACGGCGCTGTGGATGATCAACGAGAGCGAGACCACCAGCGTGAGGAGGGCAAAGCTCTTCGTCAGCCCGGCCGGGGAGGTCAGCCTCGCGACTTTTGCACCCACCACCAGCCCGGCGACGCTTCCCGCGGCCATCAGCGCAACCAGACCCAGATCGACCGTTCCTTGCTGAAGGTGTCCGGCGATGCCGGCGACGGACATGAACGCGGTGATCAGCAGCGAGGTGCCGATCGCGACGCGGATCGGAAACCCGACGAAGAACATCAGGGCGGGCACGCTGAGGAATCCGCCTCCGACCCCGAAAAACCCGGTCAGCCATCCGATCAGGAGACCGACCCCAGACACTTTCGCTGCATGACTCGTGGCCACTGAGTTGGCGGGGATTTCATTGGCGGACGCATGCATGCTCGGGTACCCGTTCCGCAACAGGAGAACGGAGACGAGGAGCATGAGGAGGCCGAACAGCAGCATCACCCATTCCTCGTTCACCAGGGCATGTACACGCGCCCCGAGCCAGGCGCCCGGTGCCCCCGTCGCCCCGAACATGAGGGCGACGCGGAAACTGATTTCCTTGCTTCGTACATGTCCCATGGCCCCCAGCAGCGCGGAAAACCCGACGATGATCAGCGAGATGGTCACCGCCTCCTGGACGCTGCGGCCGAGCACGTACACCAGTAAGGGAACCGCGATCAGCGAGCCACCCGCCCCCGTCGCACCGAGGGAGACGCCCACCAGATGCCCCGAGAGGAGCGCGAGCAGCGAGTACCAGGCTACGACCATGGGCCGTCTGGCTTTCCGGGGTGGGTGCGCGTCATTGGTCGATCGGCTGGAGGGTCCCTCAGCGGACGATCAGGACGGAGCAGTGACTATGATGGAGGACCTTGGTGGATGTGCTTCCCAAAAAGAACCGGGCCACCGCGCCCAGACCCCTCGCACCGGAGACGATCAGGTCGACCTCCCGCTGCTCGGCAGCGGTGATGATCTCATCCGCCGGATTACCGACTCTCGGGACCTCCTCGGTCCGGAAGCCAGCCTTTTGAAGGCGCTTGGCGGCATGCGCGACGATGCTCCGGCCCGTTTCCTTCAGCTCCGGATAGCGAAGAAAGGGCATGACGTGCATGACGATGACTTCGACGCCTCCGGTCCGTCCGCCCTCCTGGCGCTCAATCGGCAGGAGGTGCTTCTGAAGGAAATTGATCGCCTTGCCCGACTCCCGCGAGCCGTCGGTCGCGAAGAGGATCCGCCGCAGGGGACGCGCCGGTTGTTTGACGATCAGGACGGAGCAGGCGGCATGGTGCACGACCCTGCCGGAGACGCTGCCGAGGATGAACCGATCCAGCGCGTTCAGCCCCCGGCTTCCCATGACGATGAGCGAGGCCTTTTTCCGCGCATGTTTGAGGATCGCGGGGCTCACGGCGCCCCGTTCCACGACCACCTTGGCCTTGAGCTTGCGCGCGCTGAGCTGCTCCTTGGTCTGCGCGGCGATGCGCTTGGCTTCGGCAATCAGCCGCTTCGTCTCGGCCTGAATGATCGCCTCGTTCCACACGATCACGGGGTGTGGCGTCAGCGGCGCCCGGAGCGACACCAGGTCGACAACGTGGAGCGCTTTCACGTTGGTGGATGAGGAGAACGGGAGCTGCGCCACCCAGTCCAGCGCCCATTGGCTGTGCTTCGAGCCATCGACAGGAACGATCACATCCATCGGGAATACTCCTCGGTAAGATGTACGTTTCACTTTTTGCTGGGAACGACACGAGACAGTTTCACCTTGGGTAGCAGCCGCTGCACGTCCCTCGGCTGGCAGAGCTGATTGCCCGGCGCCAGGGTCGCCGCGGTCCCCGAGGCCGTCGCGAACCGCACGCAATCCTCCAGGGCCTTTCCCGTGCTGTGACAAAACACGAAGCCGGCCACGGTCGAGTCTCCCGCGCCGACCGTGCTTCGCACCTTCACGGAAGGCGGCATCGCCCGGAAGCACTCGGTGCCGCTCACGACGAGCAGCCCCCGTCGGCCCAGCGAGACGATGACGATCCTCACGCCTCTCTGGTTGAGCGCGGTCGCGGCGGCGAAGATCTGCGCGTCCGTCGTGAGCACACGGTTCGTGACCCGACGCAACTCGTTCAGGTTGGGCTTGGCGGCAAAGGGCTTGGCTTTCAACCCCTCCCGCAGGCAGGGGCCGTCCGCGTCCAGGATCGCCCGGGCCCCGTGTCGCTGCACCAGCGTGACGATCTGCCGGTAGGCGTCGACCGGCAGGCCTCGGGGCAGGCTCCCACCGAGCACGACATAGGAATCACGAAGGTCCAGCATCCGGAGGTGGGTGAGGAAGCTTCGCCACTCATCGGCCGTGACTGCGGGCCCCCGGGCGTTCAAGAGCGTCTGACTGCCCCGGCGGACGTGACTGACGATGATGTCCCGCCTCGTCTCCTGGGAGATCGGCGTGAAATACGGGGTCACGCCCTCGGCCTTGAGCATGTCGACGAGGATCTGTCCGTTGTGCCCGCCAATGAAGCCGAGCGCCATGCTGTCCCCGCCCAGGTGCCGGATCGCCCGGGAGACATCGATCCCCTTCCCGCCCGCGAAGAGGCATTCCGCCCGGACCCGGTTCGCGTCATCCACGCGCAGGTCCCCTGTCTCCATGTAGTGGTCAAGCGCCGGATTTAGAGTAATCGTGTAAATCATACTACCCGGAGCACTCTGTTGGTGATACGGGCTTCTATCAAACTGTAGCTGCGCCATCTCATGGCGCCGTTTCTGGCCGCATAAGATGCGGCAGCTACGGGAAGAAATGTTAGCAGATTCTCGGCATCTGCTCTCCCGACAGCAGGTCGAGGATACGGGTCGTGCCGAACGTCGTCCGGAGGAGGACGGGCGCGGTATCCTCCGCCGTGACCTCGCCGACGACCCGGGCCTCCGCAGACACCGCGTGCGACCGCAGAATCTCGGCTGTGGCGTCCGCCTGCTCCGGCGGAACCACGGCCACGAAGCGACCCTCGTTGGCCACGTACAGGGGGTCCAGGCCGAGGATCTCACAGGCTCCGCGGACCGGTTCCCGCACCGGGACCTCGCTCTCGTGGAGGACCATGGTCACATTGGCCGTGCGGGCGATCTCATTGAGCGCGCTCGCCAGCCCGCCGCGCGTCAAGTCCCGCAGGCAGGACAGCGCGATGCCCTGAGCGATGAGATCCGCGACGACCTCATGCAGGGGCGCCGCGTCGCTCTCGATCCCTCCGTCGAATGCCAATCCCTCGCGCACGCTCATGACGGCGATGCCATGGTTCCCGAGATCTCCGCTCAGCACGACCTTGTGACCCGGACGCACGGCCTGCGGGCCGACCGTCACCTCGTCGGGAACGACTCCGATTCCCGTGGTATTGATATATAGACCGTCACCCTTGCCCTGGTCGACCACTTTCGTGTCGCCGGTCACGAGCATGACACCGCTCGTCTCGGCAGCCCGCGCCATGGAGGCCGCGACCCGTTCGAGGGTTTCCATCGGCAGCCCTTCCTCGAGGATGAATCCGGCGCTGAGGTACAAGGGCCTGGCCCCGCACATGGCGAGATCGTTGACGGTTCCGTAGACCGCCAACCGGCCGATGTCGCCGCCGGGGAAAAACAGCGGGCGGACGACATAGGAGTCCGTCGTCATGGCCAGACGCCCCGCCGGTCTCGGAAGCACCGCCCCGTCATGCTCGCGCCGAAGGTGGGGGTTGTCGAACTGCTCGTAGAACACCCGATGGATTAGCGCCTGCATGAGCCGCCCGCCGCCCCCGTGCGCCAGGAGGATCGTGTCTTGCTTGGCGCTTGGTGCAGGACACTGCATCTGGAACGACTGCTCGCTCATCTCATCACCTTCAGTCGGTAATTGGGTAAGTGGGTAACTGGGTAATTAAGGACACTCAGGACGACCAAGGTAACCGTAACCAGCCGCTCATGTAATCACCCACTTACCCAATTACCTAATTACCCAATTACCGCCTTCCCGAGCCGCGATAGCGGTAGTAGGCCGCGCAGGCGCCCTCAGACGAAACCATCGGTGCTCCCAACGGCTGGTCAGGCGTGCAGCGGAGGCCAAAAGCCGGACAGTCTGGAGGTTTGAGAAGCCCCTGGAGCACGAGGCCGCTCCGGCATTCCGTCCCGTCCCGCTCCGCGGAACCATCCCCATTCGACCGCGGCGCGAAGCGCTCGATCGCATCGTATTCGGCATAGGGGGCGCGCAGCCGTAGACCGCTCTGCGGGATCTTCCCCAGGCCTCTCCACGCACGTGGAGTGGCCTCGAAGACCTCGCAGAGCGCGGCGCGTGCCTCTCTGTTTCCCTCGCGTCGCACCGATCGTTCGTATTGGTTCACGACCTCCGCCTGCCCTTGCTCAAGCTGTCCGACGAGCATGAGCACGCCTTCGAGAATATCCAGCGGCTCGAATCCCGTGACGACGATCGGTACGCGATGACGCCGCACCACGTCCTCGTACTCCTCGTACCCCATGACCGTACACACGTGGCCCGCAGCAAGAAATCCCTGCACGCGATTTTCAGGGGCCCTCAGGATCGCCTCCAGCGCGGGCGGCACGAGGACGTGCGCCACCAAGAGGGTAAAGTTGCGGAGGCCGGACCGCTTCGCCTCCAGGACCGCCATCGCGAAGGCCGGCGCTGTCGTCTCAAACCCGACCGCAAAACACACCACCTCGCGATTCGGGTTTCCGCGGGCCAGCGCCAGCGCATCCAACGGCGAATACATCACCCGGACATCGCCCCCCGCGGCCTTGACGTCGAGCAGACTTCCCTTCGATCCCGGTACGCGCAGCATGTCGCCGAAGGAGCACAAAATGGCGTTCGGGCTCGACGCGACATCCATGGCCTGATCGATGAGCGAGATCGGCGTGACGCAGACGGGGCACCCCGGACCATGCACCACGGTCAGCTCATCCGGCCAGAAGGCATCCAGCCCGAACCGCACGATCGCATGGGTTTGGCCGCCGCAGACCTCCATGACGGTCCACGGCCTGGTGATCGTCCGGCGGATGGCGCTGCTCAGGGCCTTCGCGGCCTTGGCATCGCGAAATTCGGTAACGTATCGCATAGATCGAAGGTAATTGGGTAAGTGGGTAATTGGGTAATTTGGAAAGTATGTCCTCAACTAAAGAGCTAGTGGCTTCGCACTGCGCTCAAATCATGTGCATACCCAATTACCCAATTACCCAGTTACCTAATTACCGGCTTCCTCTTGCCGATCGAGAGATGCAAGCGTCTCTAGCGTCCGATTTGCGGCCTCTTCATCGAGCTTGCTGATCGCGAAGCCGACGTGAACGATCACGTAGTCGCCGACTCCGGCTTCCGGAACCATCGCCAGGCAGACCTGCTTCCTGACGCCGGCGAAG